>NZ_JAQFUL010000059.1:0-33579 GCF_027716265.1 Bacillus cereus group sp. Bc031 | reverse complement strand
TCGGATGGAGATAGACTTTGCATCTAATCTAGTAGCAGAAGCTACCCTGTGGGAATGCGACTTCTTGTCGCACCATATCTATCGTTAACAGAAGACATTTAGCGATGGAATACCCATAAAAGAAAAGTTAATCACCTTAAAAATGGAATCTCAGTAACAAAATTGAACAATATTACATTTCTGTTATAATATAATGCGACAAAAAACTTATTAGAAAACATCTTGGAGGATCGTGCATTGAAAAGACATTATAAAATTGGCGGAATTATTATTGCTGCATCACTCTTCGTTAGCGGCTGTGGGAATGGAGAAAAAGCAGAAGAGAAAAAAAGGGAATCTTGGACAGAACATGAGCAAAGATTAGAAAAAGAACAAGCCGAAAAAGAAGCACAAAAAGAAGCAATTAATTTTGAAGTAGGCGAATACTCTTATAATCCAGAAACTAAAATGTTAACGGTAAATGTAAAAACAAATATGCCGGAAGGATCAAAAGCAAAAGGTGTTATCAAAGAGCCAGAAAAAGAATATATAGCAGTAATGTCAAAAGAGAGCACTGTTCATGATGGGAATTTTCATTTTGAATTTGGTGACCATGTATCCGAAACGTCAGGACGTGAAGTTGTTAAAAATGGAAACTATGATTTTAAAATGACTTTTACTGTTGATGCCGAAAACAAAGCTGCATTAGATGCATTCAAAGACTATGACAATTTCGAAAAAAACTATAAATCTAATGGGGAATTAGAAGAGATAGAAAATGGATTTAAAGTTAGAGGAATTAATGCTGGAAAAGTAAATATTGAAAATGCTCTATCAGCAGAAGAAGCTGAAAAAGCAGAAATTGAAGAAAAAAAGAAACTAGCGAAAGATCTTTCTTATCCTGAATTAAAGAAAAATCCGGATGGACATAAAGACGAATTAGTGAAATATACTGGTGAAATTGTTCAGATCATAGAAAGTGGCGGTTCAACTGATATTAGATTAGCTGTTACAAAAAAGTCATATGGATATAACACCAACGACATTGTTTATGTAACTTTCGATAAACCAACAGAATTTGTTGAAAAAGATATAGTTACAGTAACAGGAAACATAGAAGGAAGTTATTCTTATACATCACAAGCAGGTTGGAATATATCCGTACCATTAATGAAAGCTATTGATATAACGAAATAATCTATTAAAAAAAGCCCGGTTAATTTAGTCGGGCTTTTCCCTGTTCTATGATTCTAGGCGTTCCATTATATACTTAGTTCATTTTTATATTTTGTTACCAGAACCGCCACCACGGCTTTTTCTTCTCTTTCGCAGCAGCAACCTCATCGCGAAACTCCTGCATCATTCTCTTCGTTTCCTGCATCTCACGTAGTGTCTTCATAAGCGTTTCATCCCGTGCTTCCAATCGTTTTTCCACTCGTTCATTATGCGCTTCAACGCTCGCTTTAATTTCCTCGTTGCTTTGCTTCGCCTGCTCACTCAATCGCTTCTCCATCGCTAACATGCTTTGATTCATTTCTTGCGCCATAACGCTGTACTGTTCCTGTAATTGCTGTTTAATGTGGAATGGAACTAAGTCCGTTTCCTCAGACTCTTCTTGAATCAGATCCGGATTAACTTTCTCTATTTGCTGCGCAATCATCTTCGCTGCCTTCTCTAGCGTCATACCGTCATGCTTACTAAGTTCAATTAATTTCTCAATCACCATAATGTCATTGTCTGTGTATTGGCGTCTGCCACGATTATCTTTCTTTACAGCGAATCCTTCTCGTTGCAATACTTCCATGTACTTTCTAAGGGTGCTATCGGAAATTCCTAGTCGTTTGTATACTTCACTAGCGGAATAGACAATTTCGTCCGTCATAACGTCACAACACCTCCTAGTGACAGTATTCCATGATGGTTAGGATTTTCCTGCAAAGAAAAAATCCCTATCATATAGGGCTAGCAAAACAAATCTTTTTCTGTAATATCCTTACCCCACATTCCATAATCATATGAAAACTCATTCGCCAAAAATTCTTTATAACACTCATCGTGATAGATGCCAAATTCCGAACTATTTATTACCCAGTCCCCTTTACTGATTATATCTTTACACCATTCGCATTCTGTTTCTTTTTTAAAACCATTTCTTGCAGAATTAGTTCGAAACATAAAAGATATCCCCCTTTATTTATATAGCCTTAGCAATCTCAACAAGCAATCTCATAAACAACGGAATCATTTGAACTACAATATAACCAATTCCCGCGCGGCTTATTAACGAGAATCCCCGTTCTTGGCTACCAACCATAATGAATAGCCCGCCGCATAACGCTACAACGGATGCAATTGGATAGGACACTGCTTTTATGAGAAAAATCACCGGTTCAAATGCATTAACAATACGATTGTACAGTTGGCCATCTATATAATTTTTTATCTTCCCATCGTTGGACTGCACATCTTTAAATACTTCATTCACATCTGGATTATTTCCATCAGCAAATACGTGAGGAATATCTATAATGTTGCTGAATATAATAGCACTACCGATTACCAATGAAACGCGCACTGCGACAGGTGCGTATTTTTTTGCTTTCTTTTTGAACAAGCTCCACTTTTTCTTCGCTCCATAGTTACCATCCATAAAATCCTTGATGCTCATTGTCTCCGCTGCCATATGGACCATCTCCCTGTTTTTAATGGAAATCAGTAACCGTAAATATGTTGCAATCTAATCCTTCGCAAAGCTTTTGCAGGTTCTTCCTGCGGTATTCCGTCGTGGTGTACCAAATAAATTTAGGTGGTTTTTCAAATACATTGCATTCCATCAATTTGCGATATTTCTGCATCTTGATACGGTTCGCACTCATTTTCTGCTCATGATCCACTTCTACAATGTGATAACGGCCATTATCAGTGAATAGTGCATCTGCAATTATGGAAACGATACCTTTTACATTCATTTTCACTTCCTGCTTCCACGTTTTCGGGCATTCGTAAGCGATGTAGATGTCATTCCTCATAATGTAGTGGCGAAATTGATTCGAACGTTTGAGTATTTTCTTACTCCCGATACGCTCGCGCCCTTCCTTGTTCAAATAGAAAATTTTCTCTCCATCCCTAAAGCTAGATACATATTCTTCAATGCCCTTCATGACACGAGAAGCATTCCTATCACCGCCAAGATCATGAAGTACCTGGATTTGCTTTCGACTAAGAAAGCCGAGTTTCTTCAAGCTCAAGAGTATACTTTCTGTTCGCGCTTCCTTCATGGCTAGTTTTTGCATCTTCATGCTCCTTCCTTGCTCTTATGTTGATATGTGGCTTTATGATGTTATCTATTTGCTTATTATCGATATAAACCGTCTGTAAGACCTTCTTCTCGTTCGTTTGATATATAGCCCTTCCTTTTATATTAGGGAGACTCTCTGCACCGCCTTCATCAAGTACAGCTCGACTTCCCGCTTCTGTCTGCAATCTAAAGCAAACACGAGCACCTATATTTTGTCTTAGTTGAGATGGCAATGCTTCATTTGTTGGGTACTGTGTCGCATATACCAAACGGAATCCCGCTGCCCTGCCACGACGACCTATATCTACAATAATGTCCTTGCACTCCTGATATGGCGTCATGTCGGCTGCTTCATCTACGATTACAAAGTACCTAATTGGCTCCCCGGCTTCTTTTATATCTTCGTATCCTTTTTCTAGTAAGTATTCGTTTCTAGCATTCAATTTATCTTGCAATTCCCTTAGAGTCTCAAGGGCTTCCTCTGGATTCTTCGCAATTGATTCGACTTGATTTAGGAATCGGTATCGGTTGAAAGAGAGACCACCCTTCAAATCGATTAGGAATAGCTTTATATTTTCTGATTGGTTGCGTACCAGCGAAGTAATAATAAGCTTTAATACATTCGATTTCCCCATATCCGTCATACCAGCAGAAATCATATGTGATAACTGGTCAAAGTCGTGTTTTACTAATCCGTCCCTTGTGTAACCAATAGGCACTTCCCATCCTCTACATTGCCTCATCATATCTTCTTCAAACTTCACAAAATCAGGAATCCCTTTCTCGTAAACTCGTATTTTAAGTAACCCATCGTAAGACAGCTCAATTTCCTTTCTAACGAGCTTTTTCTTGTTTATGATGTTTTTGTATTTGTTTTAAGATATCTTTTCTTAGGCGGAGAGATTTGAAGTCTTGTAGTTTGAAATCAAAAACTTTGCTCTTGTGATTTAATCCATCCTCTAAATGTTGTATCTTTTGTTCAAAATCGGAGAAGCTAAGACCAAGCGGAATCCTATATGCATATTCAACTCCCCAATCATTTTTAGTTTTTCGAAGCAGCTGTATAGTCCTGGTCTCTTTTCCTTCCTTCACTTTCAAACCACAATTAGCACATATTCTTTGAATCTTAGAGGCATCATTTGTTGCTCCTTTTTGATGCATTTTTGATAGAAAGACTACACCACCAACTGCCGCTGAACTTACTAACTCAAATATCACAAACTGACACCACCCTTCTTTATGTATTCTGCAAGAATAGTCCCTGAAGATTAGAAGAGATGAAAACGGCTATGAATCATTGAAAATACTAATCTTGTAATGTCTGAAGCATCATTCTGTGAGCGAATTCTATTTGGAATAGATAAAACGAATTTTTAAAAGGCTATCAATTCGGAACTGAGAATCGTAATTTGTTTGGTATGGTAAAAGGTATTTCGTACTGTTTGGCCTTTATGTCAGTTTTTTTCTCGCGTTTAAAAAAATGACGAAAAGGGCAAGCTATGCTTGAGGTGATAGGGGTGTTTGGATTAGGTAAAAAACGTAGTAAATTTGGTAAATGGTTAGACAAACAAGGGATTTCACAAGGGGAATTAGAAAAGGCAGCTAAGTTAAGTAGAGGTACGATTTCAAAAGTATGTAATGATAAAGAATACACACCTAAATTTTCGACTATATCCCAAATCACAAGGGGATTAAAAAAGTTGGGGAAAAACATAAATGAAGATGAGTTTTGGATGTAGCCTTCACTTAAATGGGTGGGGCTATTTTATTTTTTTGAAAAAACCTCTCCATAAAAGAACATACATTCGTATATAATAAGAACTAACGTTCTGTTGTTTAGGGGGAATAACGGTGTATGACTATTCAATATTGCCAAATCGAATTGTTTTATGTGTAGATCTTCGTTCGTTCTATGCCAGCGTATCGTGCATCAAAATGGGATTAGACCCACTTCATACTAAATTGGCTGTAGTTGGTGATGTGAATAGGAGTGGTTCAATTGTTTTGGCTGCAACTCCACCATTAAAAGCATTAGGCGTTAAGAAAATGGCGAGATTGTATGAAATACCACGACGTAAAGATATCCTTGTGGTAAATCCAATTATGAGTACTTACATAAAATGCTCTAATTTCATCACGAAGTTAGCTCTACAATACGTGCCGATTGAGGATTTTCACCAATATTCAATCGATGAGTTCTTTATGGACATTACGGATAGTATTCATTTGTTTGCTAATGATCCATATGAATTTGCATTGAAATTCAAACGTGAGATATACGCAAAGACAAGAATTGAATGCACGATAGGGATTGGTCCTAACCCATTAATGAGCAAAGTAGCTTTAGATGTGGAAGCGAAGAAAACGAAAGATTGTATAGCATACTGGAAGTACGAAGATGTACCCATAAAATTATGGCCAATACGACCGCTTAGTAAGTTTTGGGGAATTTCGGGTAAGACAGAAGCAAAGTTAAACCGAAAAGGCATTCATTCAATCGGAGACTTAGCGCAATACCCACTCAAATATTTAAAACAAAGCTTCGGGGTCATTGGCGAAGAACTACACTTACATAGCAACGGCATTGATTTTAGCCGAATATCAGAAAAATACCTTCCGGCAACAACTTCTATTGGTAAAAGCCAAATACTTATGCGTGATTACACCATAGAGGAATTCCCAATTATTCTACTGGAACATATCGAGGAAGTTTGTTATCGAATGCGAAGGCAAAACAAACTAGCTCAAACTATCCATTTTTCTATTGGTTATAGTAAAAATTGCGCTGGTGGTTTCAGAAAAACTCACACTATGAACCGACCAACCAATTTAACAATGGATATTTATAAGATTTGTACATATTTTTTACATGAGTTTTATACTGGAGAACCCATTAGAACCATCAATGTTTCTTTAACTAACTTAATCAATGAAGACGAAGAACAAATCTCACTATTCGATAATGTAATACAACGAGAAAAAGAAATGAAACTAACTAAAGTAATGGACGAAATACGCACTAAATTTGGTAAGAACAGCATATTGCGAGGGATTTCGTATACAAATAGTGCAACAGCAAGATACAGAAACACATTGTTAGGGGGACATAAAGCATGAACAACACTAATATGCCAAAGGGAAGAGGAATGGTTAAATGGACTCCATTCGCAGCGATGCCGGAGCAATTCGCTGGTATCCGTGAGATTATTAAAGACAAGACAAAAGTAAAACGCCCTACATTAACACAGGATGAACAAGAACGTATTGAGAATATGCTATTATGTTCGCTACTTTCTGAAGAAGAAATATTGATTACATACTATGAAGATGGTTTTTTACTTACTAGCTATATGACCGTCATTGATATTGATCCGTTAAATAAATCTATAATTTGTACGGATGCATTTTATAATAATATGACGTTGAAATTTATTGATATTATTGATGCAAAATGAAAAAAAGGCCGCCCAACAGGACGGCTTTCGTTTTTATCAAACTATTCTTTTGTATAGAAGTATTTAAGTCCTTTCATATCTAACCATGCTGTTGCTCGATCTAGTTCATTCCCTTGGCGATATGCTGTTTCAAATCTAACTAATCCTTGTTTATCTCCATATGAGATAATACGAGATTCATACCCAAGAGCATCCATCATTCCTAACATCTCAGGTACTAACGCTGTACCAAATTCATACGTAACAACTTTACTAAATTTATTCACGATAATCTCCACTCCTCCATCATTTTGGTTTGCTTGAATTGATTTGCCAACAATAACCTCAGCTACCGCTTTAGCTGCCTTATCAAAGTTAGCACGGTATTTTTGCATATCTGTTTCATTATCGATAAAGCAGATTTCTGGAAGTAGTCCGGTCTTCGTTTTATTAATCCAACCTAATTCTGTTGAAAACTTAATTCCTCTATCTCTTAATCCAAATGCATCGGCCATCGCTTTTGAAATTTTAGCTGCTAATTCTCTATTACCGTATGAAGGATGTAACCACACTTCACAACCTGTACCGCCTGGAGTGGCATTTAAATGGAACTGCAAATCTACATCACTATCTTTAACTCGTAAGTGGTTATTGGCTGCATTATTCCAAACATCGTATTTTGTCGTTCCTACTTCGTCAGAACAGTTCACATAATCCCATCCTGCTGATTGTACATATTTAGCAACAGCATCTAAGAAACGTCTATCCTCCACATGCTCGATTCCGTATTGACTATTTGCTCCTGGTACCTTTTGATTATGACCACCTGAACCTGCAAATTTACCCATTATTCAACATCTCCTTTTTGATTATCGTCATGATCTGACCAGATTCCTAAAGCGATACCAACAGATAATAAATAAGGCGCCAGTTCATCTAAGAAACTCTTAGCTTCTGGCACCCCGAATTTCGTAAACAAAAATCCAAGCAAAGAAAAAACCGCAACCCATGTTTTCCAGTTGCGGAATCGTTTTTTGATATTCTCTTTTGACATATTACATGCCACCTTTCATGAGTAATCCTAATAAGCCAGCTACAATTGCCCCTATAATAATTCGTAGAATCCACGTAGTATTGGCACTAATCTTTTCGAGCTGTTTATTGATATTTACAATGTCCTTTTCATTGACTGTGGTACGTGTTTCTAGATTACGAATATCACGTTGCATATCTTTCTGATCTGACTTAATTTGGAGGATCTCTTGCTTTAAATCTTGAATTTCTTGCATTAGTTCAGCTCCTTTTTAGGCAAAATAAAAAACCTACACTACTGTAAGTTTGGGTACTCTAAACTAGTAATTAATTTGTATTCTTCTGGCGTAAGTCTTTCTAACTCAACTACCATAACTAATTGTGGTTTCGTGCACCAATTCTTTTGATAACGGAAATTCCACTTTTCAAAATCAGGACTTCTCACTTCAGTATTTTCAGTTGTATTCGTCATTAATTTGTACCTCCAGTTGTTGGTTGTAGTTTTAATACTTCAATTTCTAACGAACTCACTTGTTGACCTAATGCGGTAACATCCTTGTCACTTTTCAGTTGTTTGATTTCCCTTTCGCTAAGCTGTTGGCCTAATAAAACAGATTCCTGTTCTTTTTGCATTAACTGTATCTCTAAATCGCTTACCTGTTGACCCAACTGACTATTTTCCTTCAACAATTCTTCCTGCTGCTTTTTTAAATCTTGTACTTCTTGTTCAGGAGTAATAGGTACATCTACATATTCATAGTACAACCCTTTTTCTTTATCATATTTTAAAACAGCTTGTTTTCCAGGTGTTCCTTGTACGTCTGGTAACTTATCTAATAACACCCCTCTCCATTTGCTTCAAGTTCCTTCAATTCCTCTTCAGTTCCTAAACCGTAATATGGATTCAATGGATCGTGGTGTATAAACTCAATACTTCCTGTTTTACTAAGCTTAATAAATAACATGTAATCCCTCCTATTCTCTTACAAGTCGATATATAGTAATCTCTCTAGTGCCTGAATTAACTGCGTATGCGTATTTATCATTGTCGAACGTCATCATATTACCGATTGCAGTATTGTCCTCGCTCATTGAGTAATTCACGGCATATTGTGGTATTTTTTTAGGTTTGTGTATCTCAACAAATCTACGATCACAAACTATAAAATTCCGTAATTTTTCTTGTTTCAAAATAGCAGTGTCACTATAAGCCCTCACATATACAATTCCCTGCGCGGGATCCAGTGTAAGTGTTGTTTTATTGTAAATACTAAAGTATTTTGTTGTCTCATTTCCTAAATCGGACCAGATAACAGCAACATCTCTATTTCCGACTCTACCAAATCCATAATACGATTGACTCCCAGTGAACGGGAGCGATTTTGATTGAACTAATTTTCCATCTTTCCAGTTAAATATAAGGATTGCTGTGTAATCATAGTCGAAGCAATACAGAAAATCATTTTCTACAAATGCCCCTGCACCTTTTCCTTGTAAACTCACAGGAAAACGCGAGTTGAAAGTCACCTTATTCGTTATACTTAATGTAGTTTTATTAAAATGAAAGCACTCTGCACTAGAAGCTCTTGCAACGATTAACAGCGAAATATCTTTATCTACATAGAAGACATCGCTTATTGTTCCTGTACTGCTATAAGGTAATTCTTTCACTTTACTCTGCGTTGCCTTACTGTAAATAATGATTGTAGTTTGTGTACATACTCCAAAGTAATCACCTAATTCGAGTAATCTCGAAAATGTTGTGATTTCACTTGGAAGATTAGTTATGTTACCTGTCGGTGTGGACTTTGCGAACCCTTTCAAACTATAAACAAAGCTCGTTTTATCTTCTGCAACCACAAGTATCTTATCATCACCAAGGTATACCACATTTTCAGGTTTAGGGATTCTTGTTGCATCTAAAATAATCGTACCCATTTTATTAAAGTACGATTTCTTATACAGTGGATTCGCATTACCGCCTATAATTCCATGATCTGCTAGAACATTCATGTACGCTCCACCTCATCTATAAAGTTGCCGTCTGCATCGTAAATCAAATCGAGCAAAGTTACCTTTTGCACCGCGCCATTTTCTAAATACTCCGTTTCAGTCCTTGTTAAATAGCTGCCGTATGCATTTGGGTTAGATAATACTGAACGCTTTCTAACAGTGCCATTAGCCATTTTGTATTCTGTGACTGTAAAGATATCATTCTCATCTTTGTTGGAACGGCGTGGCGTTAACCGTAAGCCATACTCCTTTGTTTTTGTTGTTAACTCACTTACTTTAGCTTGTACAACGAATAGTAACGTAGAATTATCAGTTTGTTTTTCAACAACTTCTCGTACTGTGGATGCTAATGATTGGTTATACATCACCTTTGTATCGATTACGTTTGTTGTGTAAAGATGCTTATCCAAGATGGAGTATGTTACTGTGTATTCGGCTGTTGAATCAAAAGTAGGCCTATCTGTTTTAGACATACTTGCATACTCATTACCGAAAGCAACGTTGCTTCCTGTAGGTCTAATCAACCAATCAGAAGTGTTATCTACACCATTTTTGTATATTTTCAATATTTTTAAGGCCTTGTTTTTCAATTTAGACACTGGCAAAGTTTCTACATTTATCCAAAAATTTGATGAGGTTTCTGCTATAGATACCTTCTCTCTTACCACTACGCCACTACCAACAGTAACCTGAGTTGTACCACTTACTGCAAGATCACCTTCGACTTGTACCGTTTCTACAAAAGATTGTGGAAGTAGTGTAATGGTTTTAGTACTCTTGTCGATCAACCACTTCCGAAGTACTTTCCACTGCCCATCTTCTTGATACAAAACATCATTTACACCGTTTTGCCCTGCGATTAAGATGTTTGTATATACGTACGATGGATTGGTTCCTGCAATATTCAGGGCTGGATTTAAATGTTGTACACCTTCCATATATGGGAATTTACTTATTAATTTTTGAGAACTGAACTCTGGATCAATATTAATCTTGTTGTATGTTGCTTGGTCTACTTCGTATAGTGCAACCATACCAACAGTCCATGTTAGTGATACAGAAGCTTTTCCTGTAAATTTATACGGTGTATTCTGAGCTGTATTATCTACAGTAACCTGTGCACCTGAACTGTTTATAATGAGGTAGTATTTAGCCGTTTCCACTGAAAACACCTTATTTGTTTGTGGTACTGCACCATCTTTTCCTAATACGTTCGCCAAAGTACGCCCTTGAATTTCAATATTGAGAGGTGAAGATATCGGCGCATTTATTACGTTTAATCCGTGTTGTACCGCCTGTGACTTCTTGTCCAATTCAACTAATGTAGCATTCCATTTATCATTTATCTTATTGATTTCATTGAGTAAATTACCTGCTGTGTTTGTATCAAGGATATTCTTTAAGTTCTGGAACCACGTCGTAAATTCAGTGTTATACCGTTTCTTTTCATCCTCCATAAACTTACGGAAGTCGGACATAATCGTTGTATTGTCTTCATCATACTTCTGCTTTGTTCGCACAAACCAATCCCAGTATTGATTAAAGATCATTGTTGTGTCAGCTTGTAATAGGGAATTAACAACACCACATAAATCTTTATTTAAGCGCACATCTGTTACTGCTTCTTGCGTGATAACGACTACACCATTTCGTACAAGAACTTCTGCAACCGCTAGTTCGTATGCATCTGCATCACGTTGTAAAACAGGTGCTACTGGTGAACTTGATGGAGTACCTTTCTTCACATATGCTTTAATCTCTCGTTTTTCATGGTCTAACCGTAATACCACACGATCTTTTCGTGAATTAACCGCATCTGCTGTTTGAATGGTTAAATCAAAGTCCATAGTATTCTGATACATATAACCATTTATCCATGCAGCGCCAGCGCGTAAAGTGACCTTCATGTTTGTGCCACTCGCTATTACCTGCAAGTTACTCGCTATGTTTGGGAAGTATCCATTCGTAATAAATTTATTGAAATAATTAGCCCAATCTTCTGCTTTGTATCTTCTATCACCATTTATACTGTTAAAAAAGCTAAATTTCTCCACTTTATCTACCTCCCATCATTAAATTTTTCAAATCAGGAATATTCGTACCGAATTCCGGTTGAATTGTGAGCATTCCATTTTCATATATTTCAGCTACTTTTGTAATTCTCGTTTTCAAATGGACACCCCACTCGCTTTCTATCAGAACCTTATCTCCTAAGTCGTAATCTCTTTTATAAACGTATTGAGAGTTATGATAGATTTCACTATCAAGTGTTTCTACAACCTTGGATTCAACTAATTTACTATTACCACGAGATACTAATAGTTTTTTATAAGTAACATCAGGTATAACAGTTCCATCTGCATCCTCATCTGAAATATCACGAGCATCCACAAATAATTCTCTTCGCTTCCACCCTGCAATTTCGTCATTTATAACCTCCGTTTTACGTGCAGGACCTTCTCCCGCACCTGCAACCAAAGCCATATTCGCGAAATCATCTATACTGTGCAGATAAGATTGAGACGTTAAATTTTCATTTTGAACAGAAAAAACAACAGGTTCGTTCTCTGCCTGATCAGGTGTTAAATCTAACCCTTGATATACATCAAATACGAACTTTTTGTTTTTTAAATCAAACAGGACACACCAACCAACCTCATGTTTCATTCCTATCTCTTCAAATAAATTAGATAACTGCTTCCCTGTAGATACTTCTTCAGTTGTACCAAATGCTTTATTCGACGAAACTGCAAGTCCTGGAATAACACGGTTTACATTATCGGGACTAATAGCATTCTTAATGACAAACTGCTTCAGTACATGATCAATATCACCGCTATATCTTTGCTGCCCCCACACAAATCTTCTATATAAGAACCAATTTAACGAAAAGCCACCAACTTTAAATACAACTTGGTTCCCAATTGTTTCAATAGTACGGTTCGTAATAATAGCCGCTTCACACGGCTTGTTTATATCTTCTCGCTTCACAATAATAAATTCGTCTTGCAGAAGCTCTAACGCGTCTTGTGTGAAGTCTAGTACCAGCAGCATCTTACCGATACTGTAGTAACTTCTTTCAAAAGAAAAAGAGCGATAGATATCTATCACTCCTTGAAATTCAAAGTCCATATTGAACACATATAATTCCATCATTACACCCCCAACAATTTAGGAGTGTGATATACACTCATTTCCATCATATTGAATTTCTCTTCAGCATCATGTTTTAGTAAATTTCCACCTACATTTAACTGGAAGAACGTACTGTTTAAATCTAATTTACGTGCTATTTTTCCTTCAATGCTGCTAGTTACTGTTTTTACACCACGATTTGTATTAATCGTAATCACTTCACCAGCAACCATTGTTTTAAGTATTTTAATATACTCACCTGTATTCACATTAAGGACAGAAGGATTCTTTACTGATCCAGATGCTTTAATTTCAATTTCCATCCCTGTATCTACATGGCCATCATTTATTATGTTCACGATTGACTGTGGATCTTTATATCCGAACTGCATCCCTGTATCATTAGGAATTTCAAAAGCGAATTCGAACGTTTCTATCCATGCCCCTAAATCATCCCGTTTTCTTTCTGTAAAGAATAATGGATCATGACAAATGAAGTTAACCTCACCTTTTTGAAACCTTCTCCCGCGATTTTCTGTACCATCAGGATAAAGAGGTAATGTCTCACATACTGCATGAATACTAACTGTGATGTAATCGTTTATATAAGTTAATACTCCCTGTCCAAACTTCGGATTTAAGCACTTAGTCAATTCGATTCTACGTTTTGACACCTCACTATACTCAGAACCCTCAATAACAAATGAAACAGGGATTTCTCTTTCTTCAAATACAGAGTCGATATAATTAGAACCATCAGTAAATGAGTTGTTTTGTGTTCGTATTTCCGTCTGTACATCACCAAGACCACCGACTAAACTCAATAAAAAAGGAGACTGACCGCCACCAATGTGAACAGTGTCTCCACGTGAGTTTGTAAATATCAATCGTTCCACTACGTAGTCAGCCCCCTTCCTAACATTAAGTTTCTGCTTGCTCGTCGTTGTTCTCTACGTGCTTCAGCAGCAGTTGAATCTTTAGGCATTTCAATGTTAACCGTGTTCTGTTGAATAACTTGGCTATTCGTATTATTTGTGGAAGTATTTTTGATCAACTGTCCTTGTCCAAATGTAGACCTTGCACTTGCTCGTGATAAAGTGTTAGGTGCCGTATAACCTGTAGAAATATTAGGAACATCAGCAGCTAATTTACCACCTACAACGTCTCCTAATTGGATGTTATCGTTTAGCACACTAAAGCTATCCTTTACTGCACTAGCCATAGCTTTTGCAGCTCTCATAGCAGGATTCTCCATTTGATTGATGCCCCACACTAAACCCTCACCAATGTAATTACCAATATCTCTCATTACTCTTGATGGGGACTTTACTTGCATTACGCTACTTACAGTTTTAGCAATTCCAGATGCGATACTCCCAGCTGCATCCCAAGCAGCTGAAGCCATTGACTTAATCCCATTTATTAACCCTTGAATAATATGTTTACCAATAGCAACTAGATCTACTTTACGAAGGGTATTAATTATA
The DNA here is from genome assembly GCF_027716265.1 of Bacillus cereus group sp. Bc031. NCBI lineage: Bacteria > Bacillati > Bacillota > Bacilli > Caryophanales > Bacillaceae > Bacillus > Bacillus cereus group sp. Bc031. The sequence goes on along the minus strand of NZ_JAQFUL010000059.1, from coordinate 19,201 downwards.
CTCTCGCCGATTTTAGCCGCTCCGCTAATTACCTCGCCAATTACACTAATAAGACCTTTAGCTAATGCAACAATTAATTTTGCACCTACTTCAAGTAATTTAGGTAAATTTGAAATAAATACTTCCACCAACTTACCTATAATCGTGATGGCCGCAACTACTAATTGAGGGATAACCTTTAGTATTCCAACAATTAACTGGAGTAGTATTTGAATACCAGCTTCAATTATTTTCGGTAAATTTTGAGATACAGTTTCCACGAATTTAATTATTATTTTTACGACCGCGTCCACAATTTGAGGGAGCATTTTAATAATTCCCTCTACCAGTTTTATTAGCATCTGAATTCCCGACTCTAAAATTCTAGGGAGATTTTGAATTACTACCTGCGTAAATTTATCAATAATTTTTATAACAGCTTCTATTAGTTTAGGGAGCATTTTTAAAATCCCGTCTACTAATTTCATCAAAATTTGCATCCCTGAATCTATTATTTTAGGAAGGTTTTGCACAACAACTTGAACGAACTTTTCAATTATTTTCATGACTGCATTAATTACTTGAGGTAACACTTTTAAAATACCCTCAATTAATTTCGTTAATATTTGCATGCCCGAATCAAGAATGCGCGGTAAATTTTGAGATACTATATCTATAAATTTCGATATAATTTGCATCACTGTATCTATGATTAAAGGTAAAACCTGCATAATCCCTGTGATTAGTGAATTCAAAATTTGAATACCAGCATCAATTACCAAAGGTAAATTTTGAACAACAGAATTGACTAACGACTCAAGTATTTGAATTCCCGCTTCAATTAACTGAGGTAAAATTTGAATAATCCCGTTAATAATCGCTAGTACAATTTGAATACCTGAATCAATCAGCTGTGGTATTAATGGAACAATGGCAGAAATAAGCGTTGTTATGATTTGAATGCCGCATTCCAAAAGCATCGGTAAAACCTGAGTAATCCCCTGGATCAAAGTATTCAAAATCGTTAATCCTGTATCAATCAGCTGAGGTAGGGCCTGAACGATTGCAGAAATAAGCGTTGTTATCAATGAAATTCCAACGGTGATAATTTGAGGGAGCAGAGTTAAAATTCCGGTCACGAACGTTGTCATAATTTGTGTATAAGCCAAGACGAGTTGCGGAAGAGCTTGTGTGATCCCCTGAATCAGACTAACTAATATCTGAACACCCTTTTCTACTATCATAGGAAGTTGTGTAGATATGAAATTAGTAAAGGCAGTTAATGCGGTAGTTACGATTTCACCGAATTTTTGTACCATTACTTCTCCACCCACACCTATAGCATTAGATAAATGTGAAAACATCATCGTAATACCAATTACGAGTCCAGGTACACCGCCTACTATTATGCCAATCAGTGTTGGGATTAATTTGGCGAATATATCGATTAAAGGCGCAAAGTTTCCTTGAAATGCGCTAATAATCGCTTGTTTAATGTTTTCTAGAGCTGCACGTATCTTCTCACCAAATCCGACAATCATTGCTATTAAGGTTTCGTTTAACCCAATAGCTTGCATGATTTGCATTCCACCATCACTATTACCTGCAAGTGAAGCAGCGAAACCTTTTATAATTGCTTTCACTACATTTAGCGCACTATTTATTGCACGACCAAAAGAGACAACCTTTTCGATCGCCCCTACCGGGATACCCGCTGCAACTAGTAAGTCAATGTCAGCAGTACCACCTGCTTTCACTTCCTGGCCGAATGCCTTGAGTAATAATTTTATAGAATTTAAACCGTGATTCAACTTTGCTCCTGCGCTTGTAAAAGCATTTATGGCACTATCCGATATACCAGCAGCCCTTAATAAGTCCTGATCTGCGCTACCTTGTTTCTTTAACTCTTGACCAAATGCACCAATTAGCATCTTGATGGCATTTAAATTATGACCGATTTTTGCGCCAGCACCAGTAAATGCATTTATAGCTCCATCGGATAACCCAGCAGCATGTAATAAATCTTTATCAGCACTTCCTCGACTCTTCAGTTCTTGCCAAAAAGCCTGGAATAACAATTTCGTGCCATTTAATGCAAAATGTAGTTTCCCGACTGCCCCTGAAATTTTAGCGATTGTATTATCGGATAATCCAGCCGCTCGCATAAGCTCTTCACCAGCATCTTTCTTGCCAGTTAAGACCTTCCAAAAACCTTCGAGCACCTTCAAAGTATTTTGAATCGCATTTCTAAATGGCTCAACATGTTTATATGCATAAGCAAAACCAACTGCTAATCCCGTGATAGCTGCCGCTACTGCCCAGGCTACAGGGCTTGCCATAGCTAAAACTAATACAGCCGGCTTAATAATCATCCATAAAGCAGCAAATGCAGCTCTATAACCTTTGAGTAATCCCATTCCCGCCCCTAAGGGTAGCAATAGGAGTGTTAAGGCTGGAACAAGCATCATGGTCCCCTGTATAAATCTTGCTAATGCAGGGTGTGCCTCATTAAATGCCGTAACCATTTTCGCCATCGCGGTGACGGTGTTATAAATTGGTATCATGAGAGCAGCAAATGCATCGCGCATCGGTTTTAAAGCATCAGTTAGGGCCTCTATCATGTTTTTGTAGGATTCTGCATACTTAGGATTCATTTCCATATTAGCTGCATGTAATTTCCCATAGAACATAACAGCCCCTACCCCTACTACCAAGAATGCTTGTCCCATTCCCATTATGGATTGGTTGATAATACGAATCTGATCATTTAACTGTTTCATATTAGCATTAGGACCAAGGAATTCTAATGCTAATTGTGCTGCAGAACTTCTATTCGCCAATCGTTCCATTGCATTTGTTGCTGCTAATGTTCCTCTAGAAAGGTTATATAATGGATTACCCATTTGCTGTAAGTTGGCTTTTAGTTTACTTGACGTAGTAGACATGTTGTTCATCATACCGATTGTTTGAAGTATGGATGCTTGCGCCATTACGTTGTTTGCCATCATAGCATCATTAGCCGCTTTTTCAGCTTTACCAATCTCATTAATTTGCGAAATTAAATCATGAGCACTTCCGGAATATGTAGCCATTCCCATTGCCGCATCAAGATAGGCTAATTTCGTCCGTTTTAACTCTTCAATATGAGGCCTCATCGCTTCTCGCTGTTCTGCTTTAAGCTGCCTTAACCTTTGACTATACTCACTAGTCGAATTCCCCATGTTTTCGAGACTATTTCGATACTCATGAGATGCACGGTTTGTTGTTCTCACAAAATCATTCAATTGACTTTGCATAGCAGCCATTTCTCTTCGTATCTGATCTGTTTCAGCCCTAAATTGGACTACTAATTCTTCTTGTTTCGCCAAAATCTCACCTACCTTTCAATCAACCGAAGTTGAATTTTTGTAGGAACTCCATATTTTCTTCTGCTTTTTTCGCTTTTTCCTCGATAACTTTTTTGACTTCTTCCTCTGTAACCACTTTCGAACGATCGAATAGGTCTTTTGCTTTTAACGTCTTTTTTGTGTCGTAGTGATAAGCGGTACGCATCATAAGTGCAAACATACTAAATGCTTGTAGTTCATCCAGTTGCTTTTCTCTTTGTCCAATCATCATGTTCTGAAATTCACGAGGAGATAGGTTCATTACTTCAGGTGCAGATTTACCTAAGTATCTGAACCCATCCTGCTGAACTTTGTCTATTTCTTCTCGAGTGAAATCTCTTGTTCTTCGTCCGTTCCAAACATTTCGTCCGCCATTTCCTTCAGTTCTGGATTCTTCGCTACTAATTGTTTCTTCATTTTCGCTTTTAGCTGCTTCGTCTTCGCTCTGTAGAAAAAATTATCTGCAATAACCTCATTCAATACGTCCTCAATGTATTGCTGTGAAATTTTTTCCTGCTCGAATTTATTTGTAATTTCCTCAACCACTTTTTCACGAGTGATCCCTTCATCTGTATGCATTAGTCCGAAGTAAATAGCATCCTCAAACATTTCCAAGTTACCTTGAATACATGCACCGACAACCTCTTGTGCTCCACCAGGATACTTTTTATTCAATTCACTAATGGATCCGTAAGTAAGTTTTAATTCGTGTTCTTTTCCGTTAATTTCAAAACGCATATATATCAATCTCCTTTTTATTGGGTCTAATTTTCAAATTTAAAAAGAGCGGTATAAACCGCCCTTTATTCTCCTGCTCCCTTAGGGATTTCAGTTAATGTCTCTGTACGAGTTGCACCCGATAATTTTGTCTCTACTGAGTAAGAAACGAATTCGCCAGTAGATGACGATCTTTCGAAAGAAGTTAGCATATACATGCCGATTTCTGCTTCTTTTGTACGTTTATTAATCTCATAAATTTCAATATACTCTTTATTTCGAATTGCAGCTTTTGCAGCAGGGTAGAACGGGTCTCCCTCTGATAATGTACAACCGAATGAGCGAGTCTCAGACACCTTACCGTAGTCATTAATCGTTCTATCCTTTGACTCTGCTTCAATCTCATCAGCTTCAATACTGTGAGATTCTTCATTTTGGTCAAATGGACGGACTAACGTTTTCTTTAATGGATCTGTTGGGTCTTTAATCATGGCAGCAATGATATACTCATCACCACGATACATTTTGTTTTTAACTGTAGGTGTTTCAGCCATATATTTTCACACTCCTTAATTCGAATAAGTTTGTTGGTATTCAAAAATCATTGTTAATTGAGCAGAACCGACTACAACCGGAGCAGTAGTCACCCTGAGAAAATAGACATCATCAGTCGATTCACTTCCATCCTCATTCCGAAGATTCAATGTGTAACCGCTGCGCCTAATCTTATTTGCAATCTTATCAGCAAGCTCCATGGCTTCTTTTGTGGTTGCATTAAAAAACCTCACTGTCATGGTGTACAGTAAGGTGAAATGGTCCTTTGTATTTTTCAAATCATTCGTTGATAAGTGCGGGAAATAAACAGAAGGTATTCTTATCTCTTCCGGCACCTGGTCATGATAAACAAATGTTCCTTTTGGTAAATTATCAAAAACAAAAGCTTTCATAGAACCATGTATTTGTGCGTACATAGCCTAACCTCCATTCACCCACTGACGGAACTTCCGGTCAAATGCAGTTTGGAACATGCGCTCATAAATAGCAATTGCATTATCCCAATAAGGACGACCTTCTATGAATTTAGCAGTCAGCATCATTCCAGTTGGTGCATGCGGATCATATTCGAAATTATGTCCTTCCCATCTACCAGGAACAAATCGTCTTACCTGCTGCCACCCATCATTTTGAAGTTTCGCATATTCTACATTCGTTCCCACTTCTAATACTAAACCGCCATCAGAAGAACGCCAGATATTCCCGTCTCCACCCTTATCAAACGAATTAAGCAGTCGTCTAGTATCAACAACTGCTAATGAAATGATTTGATTGTGAACCTCTTCTAGAAATTGAAATCCGCTAGCTTCAAGCCATAAGGCAACATTCTGATCTAATCCATTTGCCATGCGATTCAGCTTAGCGCTGAACTCGCGGAAACCTCTAGTCGTTATTTGGTTAGCCATGGCTCACTCTTCCTCTCCGCTATGGCTTTTATATGTGTAACCTCATCAGTACGTGGATTTGTTACTGGAAAAGGGTTACGTATATAGTAAGTGACATTCGTATCTTTTTTGATTACTTTGTCATTATGCTTAACATCAGCATCCGACATAAACAACACTCTGATTTCTTGGTTGTTTACTTGGTTTGGAATTGATTGTATAGAAGTGGTTGTACTTTCTATAAAGTAGCAGCTTTGTTCTGCTATATCAGGAGTCTCCTTGTATGAGTACACTTCTTCTCCTGGTTGTCCATACTTACCTGGCTTTGTTTCCTTCTGCAAATGGTAAATATCATACTCGTGAACCATCATTCCTTGCAACGACATTAGATGGACCTCATTTTGAATGTGACTTTCTTTTTACCTGCATTAGGTATAAATCCCTTTAATAAATTAAGCACTTCAGGTTTGATGATACTTGAGCTATCCTTCGTATAAGAATAATCTCCACCACCAACACTTTCGGACTTAATCCCCTTCATTGTAGTCGTATCAGCGTTTGTATACGCATAATACTGTGCTAACTTCTTACAAGCTAGCTTTACCACTTCAGGAATTACCGGGAATTTCGTTTTATCAGCGAAATTAGCTATGTTAGGAATATTATTAATTTCTGTTTCTGCCTCAAGTATGTCCTGCTCCAATAGAGGAACAGGACGCTTCTTCACTTCAGGTAGTACAGTGTAATCAATCAATTCTTGAGCAGTAATAAGTGGCATACTTATCACTCCTCTCCTTTAGATTTGCTACCTTCTTTTCGAATTACAAATTGTCCATTACCATTTAGATAATCATAGGTTTTCTTTGTAACCTTTTCTTCTTGGTCCAATAAAAAAAGACGTTCATGGACGTCATATGTTTTACCAACTATTAATTTAGCATAGTAATTCAAAAGTCATCACTCCTTAACTTTGATAACTTTCGCTACTGCATCTTCCTCTTCAAATTTAGCATCCACTTTAGCAGTTAAAACAATAATGAACTTACGAGAACGGATATCTTTATCTACTTCAATTCGGATATTTCGGCTCATACCAACTACAATATTTTTAGGATGAGTTAATAGAATGTCAGATACAGTATTTGTTTCATCAGTGTATGGTTGTAACATAGCAATACCATCTACAGGAACACCGTACGCTGAAGCTAAACCGCCTTGGAGTGAGAAGTCACCAAGGTTTGTTTGTCGTGCTGCAACTTGGTCTTTCCATTCAACTTCTAATCCATGTGAAGTATAGAACTTCCAATCTTTAGGATTACGAAGGTATTTCGCAGGAACAGCTTTATAAGCTTTCTTAAATACATCTTTAGAGAATGCACCAGCGGCATGATCAATTACATGTGAAGTCGCTTGTTTACGTAATCCATCTAGTAATGTTAGATACGTATCAGCAGAAGATTTGTCACCATTAATAATTAATTCTTCGATATCTAATGCTGCGCGCTCTGCAATCATCTGCATAATCGTATTTTGTAAGTTATTACCTTCAATATTATTTTCTAACGTGTCATAAGTAATATGCACTTCAGCGATTACTTCTTTTGCATTTAATGTAACTGTACTAGTTGTTGGAGCAGAACGATCAGAATCTTTTAATGGTGTTCCTTCTACGCCTGGACGTAGAATACGAGAACCAAAACCGATTTTTTCAATTTTACGTGTGTCTGAAGCCATTTGAACAAATCGAGAGTCTTTTAAAATCGTAGGGGCATTTTGCACCATACGTAAAAATGTATCAGCTTGCTCAGGGTTCATTAAACCACCACTAGCTAATGTGGCAAGAGTAACATCCGCTTTTTCAATGATTGTTTTGTTATTAAGTGTCATATATATTTTCCTCCTTCAGGCTTACAGTAAGCCATTCCATACAGATTTTTTAACTTCTGCTTTCTCAACAACATCAGTATCTTGCTGATTACTAATACCCTGAGATTTCTTTAACGCTTCAATTTCTTCACGTAGTGGAGCAGTAGCAGCTTCTACAGCTTTCTCTACCTTGATATCCTCTTCTGTTTTTTCCTCATCAAGATTAAGATGTTTCTTAACAGAAGCTAATTCTTCCTTGATTGGCCCTAGAGCCTTTTCTACTGCTGAAGTTAATGTCTTTTCAAATTGTTCTTGGTTAAACTCCATATTGCTTTCCTCACTTCCTGCGCCTTCCGGTGACGGTGTGACGCGTGTTTTTAGATTTGTTAATGATTCAATAGCTGCATCTATATCAGCCATATTTGTATTACTAATTTTCTTTCCTGCTTTTTCTACTTCTTCAGCAAGAGAGATAACAGGTTTGTTTTCCCATGCCTTTACAACTGCTTCTGTTCCCTTCAACTCATTGATAATTTCAACAAATTCAAGTGCAGCTGTTTCAATACGATCTAAGTCGATAGCATCGGCGGTAGGAGCATTCCATAACGATTGATAGAAAGTATCTTCTAATGCAGAGAAAGATGCATTAACGTCCCGACGATGTTTGTTCTGGTTAAATTTATCCCTAACCTCGCCTTTTTGAACGTTTTCTCCACTAAAAAAGCCCTTCATCAATTGGAAGAAGGACTTAAATTGTTTCTCTTCAGTTTTCATTACTTCTTCCTCAATCACTTCTGTTTCAGCGACTCCCGCTAAAGAATAACCTGTCATTTTACCATCTTTAATGTCTTTCCATATTTCATCTGTGGCTTTTGTCACTAGTATCCATGTACCTTTAGTGATTGTTTCACCGTTTATTTCCATATCAACAGGAGCAACGTAACTCTCTACTACTTCACCTGCTCCTGCGTTAAAATCATGTTGAGCGTCGATGTTACGATACTTGGCAATGAAATTATGAGCGGATTTTTCTATTTCTTCCGCAGTCATGAAATCCCCATGTGCGTCATGAGTGTTTGGGTCATCTGCACTGCCAGGAGAATATACGATCCCATAAACCAACTTCTGTTCCTCGTCTTCACCTTTGATGATTCTAACTTCTTTTTCGAATGTTGGTTCTTGCTCACTTTTCGTTAAGAAGAACTTCTTTTTGTTTGCGGCTTTATCTACTATTGAAACAAAGCTAACATCTACATTTTTTAGTTTTCTTGGCATTTGTTCACCTCCTTTCAAATATGAATCAGCTTAATTTTAGAAGTCTTCATTTCTTGCTCAACTCCTTCAATGTTTCTTCCCTAATCTTCTGCTTCTCTTCTTCAGATAGTCCTAATATGTTGTTATCTACTGCAGGAGACATAACGCATTTGCAACGTACTCTTTCTTTAGCAGATAAGGAGCTATCACGCGGAAACATACATCTTTCACCAGATCCAGGTAGCTCAAACTCTTCCTCTACCGGCACCGTTGTACCGTCATACGCCACGTGATTATCACGAGGTTGGTTATTCTTTGCACCGCTATGACGCCACTTTTTACCTGTAACCGCAGGGGATTGACGATAGGATTCAAATTGAGAAGCAGAGCATGCAGCGAGTACTTCTGTCTGCGCTGTGGTCTTCGCTCTTTTACGGTCAAATTCCGGAAGTTTCGCAAGCTCTCTTGCAATCTCACGAATACCTTTACCCTTTTCTAATCCTTCATTTAACACGCGTTCTACAGCTTTGTGAGAGTTGACTTTCATGATCTTACCTAATTCATCCGACCAACTATCAATCCACTTTGTAGTACGTTTTGAGAAGATATTAAACTGAATATCCGGGTCAATTGCATCCATGAAAGCTTTTGTCATGTCCTTCATCGTGTAATTAAGAAACTTCCTCGCTGCTTTGCTTAAGCTTTTTGCAAAAGTATCTGCTCCAAATAGGCTACCAGTGACAAAATCGATAATATCCTTTATCTTGATTCCCTTTTCGATAGCATCCTTTTTCGTATAGTTCTTAATTCCATCGATAAAATACTTCTTCTGCTTCCGAAGCAGTTTAGCAATTTCTTTTTCAAATTCCTCAACGTATCCTGGTAACATGTCCAGTACTTCTAGATCGGCAGGTAATGAAGAGGGGAAATCATCAGTATCAGCCTTTTCAATCCACTCATTCAATGAATCCAGTAACTTATCAATCTTCTGCATTTTGCATCGACTCCAATAAGTCACGTAAGTCTTTCATTACATTGACTAAATCCTCATTTGCATTGCTATCTGCTGACTTTTGCAACGTTTCTCCTAGACCTTTTTGCCAACCGCCTACCTTACGATGTCTTTCTAAAACTAAAGCAACTGGCTCATTCATTTCAGGAATATCATAATCTGAGAACTCTTTATTTAGCATATTACCAGCGATATTACGTACATCTTGGAATGTTAATCCACCCTTATCAGCAAGTACCTCAATGGTTTTAACCATATCTTCCGTATTACTAATTTCTGACTTACGTAGGTTCACATATACATGTTTTAATCCGTATGGGAGAAGCAGTACATTATTAATGATATATTCCAAAGCACTTCGCTCCGGTTCAAATACCTGTTCCTCTGTAATCTCTCGTACAGATTCAGCAGTCGCTCTGTTAAAGTCACGAATATACCCTACATACACATCGGGTAATCGGAATGCTGTTTGTACCTTCTGGCGTGACTTCTCGTCATACTCAAGAAATAGAGCGTCTTTTTGCAGGATATCTGCTAATGATTTCAACTCGATATCGATGTTTGGCCGTGCTTCTCCAACTATACCTTCCTCATCACTTTCCGCTTGCAATACTAAATATTTATATTGATTATCTTCACCTTCAACATTTGAAACATAATCGGTAAGTGCTGCTTCGCTTTCTTCTGATAAAATGCCATTCTTCAATAGAATAGCCATTGGAATATGACGCCCTTGTTTGAAATAACGGAGATTTAACTCTTCCGCTTTCCTTGCACCAACCATGTGAACGACATGCGATACCCAACGTGGAATGCCGTACGGTCCATTACCAATCTTCAAATGGATAACTTCAGTAGCGTTTTTCTCCCCTAACGAAACTTCGGAAAACTCACCAGTCTCTTTATTTAAGAACCGTGGATCACCGAACTCTTTAAAGTAAGTGTCTACTGCTCCGACTCGTTGTACATAGCGACGGAATATCTTCTTACGTTTAATTTCTTTTCCGTTCACCAAGTACGTTACATCTTGAGGTTTGTTATCCTTACGTGTCACTCGCATGTACTGCGGTAACATATTTATTAATTCAGCAGGTTTCCCCTCTAAATTACGAATAACTTCTATATATCCATTGCCAGTCGTCTCTTTATCATCAATAGCAGTTTCAAGAATCTCTTTGAATGGCTTGTCGAAACTAAATAAAGGTATGATTTCTGTATCAACTAGCGACCACTCTGTCTTCATTTCAGGAGTTTCCTTGTCGTCCTGTTGTTTATACTTCATTTCATGACCAAATCCAGCTATATTCCGCTTGTATGCATCAATACATTGACCAAGAATTGTACTATTTTCTCTAATCTGCTGCAGATCTTCTATTCTATAAGGTGGTTCGATAATATCGTTAATGGCATACTTTTCATCTTCGCTCTCCTGCTGTCGTGACAATACTTGAGTATTTGTTCCTGCCGCCTTAATTACTTTCGCACTAACTTTCCTTTTATTTGTCATTAAGCTGCTTCACCTCTTTTCTTTTTCTTCTTTTTACGTAATCCGTAAATAACGGTATTAACAAAGTATCTTGTTTCGTCCATATGGTGATCATTTTCTTTCAGTGGCTTATCTTCACCACGTTCTACAGATTTCTCATCCCATATATAAGAAGCGAACTCTTTAAATGTTTCATTGCAGCAGTCGTTAAAATAAATAATGCCCGTGTTAAGCGCAACACCGACATTACCAATACCCTCTTTAACATTATTTCGGGCCTTATATACTTTTCGTTTATTTCTAACTAATAAAGCTATAAATGAAGCAGCGGACGGGTCAACTACAGTGCCACGGATTGGCAAATCTCCTACGAATTTTTCAAAATCCTCGTAGTATTCCTGGTCTGTTTTCTGCTTTTCTGTTTCTCTACCGCTATAACGGTACTCTTTCACCTTGTACCATACTTCTTTACCTTTTTCGATGCATTTACCCCACAAACCATATACCATAGCGTTCTGCGTACCGTAGTCACAGGAAACAAAATATTCAACGTATTCCCTTTCGATTGTAGGAACTTTGTGTTTATCCTCATCGAACATATCGAATATAAGACCGGAAGCAGCTGCCCACAGCCCTAAAATATATCGTTTGAAGAAAACGCCGCTATACATCTTGTAATAACGCTGCTTTACCTTTTCAGACAAAGATAAGTTATCATCCATCGTAAAGCGAATGTGTAGTAAGTTCTTTTCTTTCGCCTTATCTAGCCATTCGGTTTTAAACCAATGATACGGCCCACCAGGGTTACAGTTAAACCAAACTTTTGAACCTTCTACAGAACAACGACCAGTCGCTTGGTTAACGAATGACCGAACCATAAGCACTACTTCATCAAAGAAGCATCCCGCTAAAGTGATACCTTGGATAAGATCCTGCGACGCTTCGTCTTTACCACCAAAGATATAAAAAAAGTTCGTTACGCCATCTTTAGTAATGGTAAGCATATTCTCACTGCGATGATCTTTAACCTTATAACCACGAGATTTCAGCATCTTTTTAAGTGGCGTTATAACGTTACGACGGTGCGAACCAATCGTTTTACCACACATACCGAAGTTCTCACCTTCGAATGATTCCATTGCCCACATAACGTAAGAAAGAGCCATCGATACTGTCTTGCCAGCACGAATGGAACCATCACAAATAATCCCATCATAATTTTTAACGGGACTGTTTGGCTTCCACCAAGTTAATACCTTCATCTGCTTCTTGGAGAATGGCTTAAACTTGAATGGAGCAGGTTTCTTTTTACGCTTTGGAATCGTCGTCATGGTCATCCCACACTTCCTCTACCTTACCTTCTAGCGCCTCTTTGAAACCGTCGTCTTCGTACTCATCACCATCTTCACCTTTAATACGAGCTGTATCGGCTTTTGTTTTTTCAATGTTAGCTTTCATCTGCTCTAACTTCAATCGTCTCTCATCATCAACATTTGCTAACTTATCGAACCTCTCAATCATAGAAGACAACGTTGTCATAGCGCGAGAATAAGCCGTAAGTAAATTAGCTTGTTTATCCCATGCAAACTGCACTGTATACGCGTCTCCATTCAGTGATTCGCTAATCATCTCTTTTGACATATCATTTTGAGTACGAACATGCATAATACGTTGTGAATTAAGGATGTTGAAGTATTGCAGTTGAATAGAATGGAATAGCATATCTAATTCAGTATGGTTTTGTATTTCATCCAGCAATTCCATTGCACGTGGATCGTCACTCGGGATTATCTTCCTAAATAACCCATGCGTCATAGCGTTATGGTTACCTTTTGGTGGACCATGCCCTACAGCATTCTTATTACCATACTTAGGGTTCTTGTTACCCGAATTACCCACTGCGTTCTTATTACCAATGGGTGCACCTGTTTTCTTTTGTGTGCGCACTTTTTCCTCTTTTGTATGCACACTTTTTCTATCCCATTTATATCTGGTCTTCCATGACTTTACGGTATTTACACTGACATCATATTTCTCAGCCAGTTCCTTATACTTCATACCTTGCATGTAATCTTCTTGAGCTAACTCGTGTTTTTGTTTCACTTCATATCACCCACCACCCTCTATGTTAATAGGAAGAAACTTGTTCATTTCTCCCTTCGAATAAGTTTTTTACAAAGAAAAAAGACCTTGTAAATTACAAAGTCTTTTTTCTTCTATATAAACTTACAACTTTCATATTAGAATTAGTTAAATCCCTCCACCAGGCTCTGTGTTAGCAGGTGATCCTCCATAATCTCCATGTGATTCTAACTTTGGTGCAGGGTAATGTCCATGAGTATAAGATGGTGCTCCTGTATTTCCATGTGCGAAACTCGGAGACCATGTATCTCCCTTATTGTAAGCAGGCGCCCCTCCTGTATGCCCATGTGCATAACTTGGAGACCATCCCTCTCCATGAGTATAAGATGGTGATCCTCCATGGTCTCCATGTGATTCTAACTTAGGCGCCGGGGTATCTCCTCCATTAAAAGAAGGTGTTGGATAGTCTCCATATCCATAAACTGGTGCTCCCGTATGCCCATGAGTATAGGACGGTGCTCCTCCATGATTTCCATGTGCATATACTGGCGCTCCTCCATGATCTCCTACAGAGTCAGCTTTAACAATTCCTCCGCCATTTCCATAAGTAACACCAAAAATTCCAAATCCTAAAACAGATAAACTTACAACTGCTGTACCAATTTTCTTTTTCATAATCGCTCTCCTCTATGTGTATTTCATGTAAATTGAAATGAACATATTCTGGATATCCGTCATGATGAAAATTCGACTCATTTCATTACCATATATTTATACTTCTATGTATTTTTTTGTAAAACCTTCTTGTAATCTGAAAGAAATAGTTATTTTTTGTAAACTTTTAAATATGGTAACAAATTGTCTGTTTCACGATCTGGACTTCGTTGCCTAGCCATATTCACCACCTCGCGGTAATCCCTAATTTAGTCTTGAAATTCTCAAAAACTCGATGTATTATATTTTTGTGTTTTTCTCAGTTCCCAAGCCGAGAATACATCATCACTTATGAAAAGGACCCGAACTCCAGCGGGTTCTTTTTAATTACTTGAATTCATTTTTGAATCATTGTATTATATTTTCGGGTCTTGCTCCATAAATCATTATCAGGAGAATCTGCAGGTTTGCAGGTTCTCTTTGTCAAATAAAAACATCCATTATATGAACGCTTCATGTTATTATGATAAAGCTGTATTAATTCAGATTGATATGTAGGTGAGACTAATGGAAAATAAAGAACATGAACAAAAATATGATCTAAGCAAGATATACTCTTACACAGAATATCCTGATAAAATCAGCGGTCGCTGTGATAATTGCGGAAATACCGCATTCAAAAGTTCCGTTAAAAACTTCATCTATATAAGAGAATGCCGTAAATGCGGTATGAAGAAAAGTATCTAGCCCCGGATAGGGCTTTTTTCTTTATAAACTAAAAAAGTAGCGGATGCGCTACTTTAAAGTAAATTAAACTATTCCCTTTACTTTTGCTATTTCGTATAAAACAGTACGACTAACTCCAGTTTCATTACATATCTTCTTTACGGTATAACCGTTATTCTTACGATCTTTAAATAATTCCAAAGCTTGTTTCATACTTTCATTTGTCTCCGTGTATTTCTTCGGTTTTCCTTTATATACACCGCGTTCTTTTGCCTTTTCGATTCCCATCCTTTGCAATTCCTTATGCTTAACCCTATTAACGCCATGTATTTTCCCATGGCATTCAAGGCATAACATAACCAAATTGCTAATTCGATTTGTTCCACCTTTTACTAATGGAACTATATGGTGTATATCTAAATCATTTGTTTCTCCACAATTTGCACACTCTTTAGGTAAAACTTTTAAGTAGTACGTACGATTCTGTTCGAATTCCTCTCTACTATTCATTTTCACCCTCCTCAGTATTTAAAACCAATTGCTTAGAATCATGTTCTTTTATATACCTATACAGGGTTGCACGAGCTACATCGAACATCTCACATACTTCAACTTTCGTTTTACCAGAAGCAAGCATTTCCATCATACCTTGGATTTGTTGAGAGGTATGGGCTTTCTTTCTTCCACCTTCTCTTCCTCTTGCCTTAGCAGCAGCTACACCACTAATAACGCGCTCATTTATTACTTCGCGTTCCATTTCAGCCATTGCGCCAAATATATGGAATAGGAATCGTCCCATTGTTGTAGATGTATCAATTCCATCTTTAATAGAAACGAAGTGAATACCTTTTTCATTGAACTCTTGAAGCAAATTAACAAGCTGATGCATTGTTCTTCCTAAACGATCGAGTTTATAAACAACTAAAGTATCGTCCTTTCGAAGTTTACTAAGAAGCAGATGAAGTTCTTTTCTATCCTTCTTCGCACCACTTTCTTTTTCAGTTATGATTTCCTCACAACCGTATCGTTTCAACTCATCTAATTGCATATCCAAACTTTGCTTTTTGGTTGATACCCTCGCATAACCAAATATCATTCCCCATCACCCTTTATGTTTGATAGGTTAATTGTATCAATTCCCTGTCTCGAATTCAATTGTTTTTGATACATAGTTTTGATACATTTTAAACATTGATATTTCGTTAATCTTGATTATGTATCATAATCAAATGTTTTTGAGACAGTGTGCTTATTGAGAATGATGTTTTAATCCTGCTAAAGTAGCTTCGATAAACATTTTCTCTTCTGGGCCAACTTGATCTAACAACTTATCGACTATATGTCTATCTACGTTAGCTAACAAAAATACGGCTATATTCGCTATTCCACTAACATAAGCCGTAGCATCTTTGCTTTCACCATTCATTTGCATAGAAAACGTAACATTTGAGTTCAAGATTCTTCACCCTCTATTTTCGTTCGTTGTGTTCGTTTGTTTTGTTATCTTTCCTTAACAACAAACAAGACGCCACCCAGATCACGGCAGCGCCTACGATAATTGATATTGGTTTAATCATTCGCTGCTTACCATTTTAAAAGTAACTTCTATTTCATTACCTAATGCTGGTTTGCTCACGTCTAATAATTTAAAACCAGAATTCAATAACGTATTTTTGCATTCCATAAACGTCGTTTGTTCTATGTTATCTGTTAGATCATAAGTAATAGTTGTTATCGTTTTTACTTCCATCATCATCCTCCTAACCAATTGTCCATCCTGTCCAACTTCACGTTTAATGTGTAATTTCTATATAACAAAGAAAAAGCACCCGTTATGGATGCTCTTCACTTATTTATGTAATTTCGCTTTTTCAAAACACACTTTACATTTCCCTTTAAATTCACTCGCATCATTATCGCTGATTTGCTTATTACATTCAGGACAATATTTCTGCGGATCTCTATCATAGTCATTAATCATTGAATTTTTAAAGTACCCCATATTCTTCCACCACCTTTATCCAATTATAACAAAAAAGAGCCGCCACAATTTAGTAACGGCTTTTTTTACTACTATAAAAATATTAAAGGGGATGGGAGGAATCTCATTCACGAAAGGGGAATTTCGAAATAAAGATTCATTTAAGGATAAAAACTAATTCTTATCCTTCTCCAAGCCACCGCATCAACTAGTATGGCTACACGCCCTGTGTTCGGTGACTGGGAGAAGAGCAAGAATTCCATAACCTCTTTCAACCGACGACGTTCAGTAGGCGCTCCATGCGTAAGAGCTGTCATCGGTTCAAAGAGAGCTAGGGACTCTCTTATAAAGGGTTTTTAATTTATATCAAGACGTATGTGTTTCTTCCGACGCCTTGTTTGAACTAACATATTTTCAAGGGGATGGAGAGGAGGCTCCACTATGTTAGTTCAAACAAAGAGCGGAAGCTCTCTGCTCATTTTGTTGTTTAAAAGAAGAACCTTGACTTACATTAGTAATTGTCGTGAGCAACTCCTTATAAATCAATTGAAACTTCTTTTATAACTTTAAGTTCAATTAATCTAACAGCCAGTATCCCAATTTGTAAAAAGATCCAGTTTTAACATTGAAATCAAGAAATCACATGACAGATGTGTTTTTACTACCTATGAGTCTACAAACGAAAGGCGGTACGTTTATACACTCAATGAGAAGTAGAAACAGCATGACGAATGCGAGTTATCTCACACCCGTCACACTGGAATATGTCATTATAATTATTCATTGGTCTTTTCGTCTTAACGCGGGTTCTTACCGCCTTGCCCGCCCTACTATGCGGTATACGTTACCGTGACATTCTCGCATAAGAACGTTTCACTGATAGGTGTACTAATCCTCTTCGATATGCGGTTGTCAAAGAGCTTGTACATATAATTTATCGTTTTTCCCATTTGCAAAAACTCCCCAAAAAATATGCTATTTCTCTGCGTTTTCTCTGCCATTTTCAAATTATTCCTAATGTAGTAGCGATCAGTTTAATTGCACTTTTCTTCTTCTCGTAAAAATATGAGTTTTTCATCATCAATTCGTTTTGTACGAATGAATCTTTAACTGGCTTATTATCTAAGAACTTCATAGTAATAATGTTTCTTTCGTCTTCATCCAGAATGTTATTCAACGCTTTTTCAATTTGTTGTACCTTCATCCTACTCGTTACCCTTGAATCACGTAATTCAGGGAATAAACTGATTCCTTCTTGCTCCACTTCATTACTAAACCGCATCTTAAGCGCTCTATATTCTTTTAAAATACTTACTACTTCCTTTTGTACTTTCTTATCATCGATAGCCGGTAATAATGTTAATTGTCTCTCCATGAAGGAATCCCCCTATTTCTGAATTTGTTTTTTTACATTCACATTAGGTACGTGAAATTTTACTATCTCTTTGTTGAATAAGGGAAACATGCTTAGTAAAGTAGCCCCCACCAATCTACTCTGCATGGTTCCACTATCCATTAAATCCAATCGATATAACTAAACTTAGCTGGTCTAGAAAAATACACATCTATAACTCTATCGTTACCCTCAATACGGTCCCACACATAAATTTTGGTTTTTGTCATCCGTTCAGCTCCTTTATAATTACTTCAACACGCGGCTTCTCTGAATACCATTTACTCACCTTTAGATCCACTACCTGGCTGTCATCATGCCATATGACCTTATTGAGCGCATCCTTTACGCCTTTTACGTAATTATCAACATCTGGCTTTGTTGTAGGTCTCAGCACCCCTTCTTCTGCTGCCAATGCTTTCTTTTTAGAGAAGGACTTGAGAGAAGGCTTGTACACCTTCACCTCGAGTTGTAACGGCCCTTCCAATAATTTCTCCGGTGCATACTGTGAAGCTACTAAGCCAACATATTGCTTAAAGTTTCTTGATTTCATTGGATCTCTCATATTAATCTTTCCGTTACGAATACCTGCTCTCGGTCTACCTTGAGCTACTGGTTCTCCAAGTACTGTGAATTTAATCATGTTACGCCTCCATTTGTTCTTTGCACTCTTCAAGGAAATCAATAACTTCCTGCACATGCTCCCTTGTTGTCATACTCTCCATCACGTATCCTGCGTCGTTATAAACATTAACCTTATCCCCTGTAAACTCCATTCCACACATTCCGTCTGCACCTAATAGCTTTACGTTACCTTCCATTCTTTTAACCTCGCTTTCTATTCAAAGGATTATTTTGTTGAATTTTTTACTACCAACCATTAAAATATCTTATAATTGTTATATACAAACTTATTTTTAGGAGTAGATAGAATGCCAGTTACACTCGAACTTATTCTTTTCATTCTTATAGCAATTAGTGCTGTTGGCTATTTGATAAAAGAATCTCAAAAAACTAAGAAAAGAACCCTCGGAATTTCACTAGAACTTTTAGTTCTTTTCTGGTCAATATGGAGAATATCGACTATCATAATCCAAATTTCAGAATATAATCTCTTGTGAATAAAAATCAATATTCCGTCAATACTGTAGACACCCCATGCCCATCAACTTAAGAACGAAAACAAAATGAACTTTCGTTCAAACAAACTAAAAAACACGTAATGT
>NZ_JAQFUL010000058.1:0-33611 GCF_027716265.1 Bacillus cereus group sp. Bc031 | reverse complement strand
GCTAGCTTTTTAGAAAGAATAACGTTTTTTGTCACTTGGGGGTAGTGAAAATTCTTAAGTTGATGGGCATGGGGTAATTACGCAAAAAACAAAGCAAATCTAACACACAACTTAGAGTCATTCAAAATTTTATGTTTAATTACATTCAAAAGAAATGGAGAGAACTCTATGACTGAAAAGATATTTAAAATAAACGAGATTGATATATGTACAGAAAGCTTTGGAAACCCTAAAAATCCAGCTATTTTATTAATTATGGGTGCTACGTGTTCAATGGTTTATTGGGATGAAGAATTTTGTGAACAGTTGGCTAACACGGGGAAATTTGTTATTCGTTTTGATAACCGTGATGTGGGACGCTCTGTCGCATATGAACCTGGAACTTCTAATTATTCCGTTACGGATATGGCTGAAGATGCAATTGGGGTACTAGATGCTTATCATATTGACAAAGCGCATCTATTTGGTATGTCTTTAGGCGGTATGATCGCTCAAATTGCTGCTGTAAAACATCCCGAAAGAATATTAACATTAACATTACTAGCTACAAGTGTGATAGGCTCTGACAATAACACACGTGACTTACCCCCGATGGATGAAAGAATTTTAACACATCACGCAAATGGCACGCATTTAGATTGGACAAATGAAAATATTGTAGCAGAATATTTAGTTTCAGGGTCCCGTCTATTATGCGGGTCCAAACGCACATTTGATGAAAAAAGAGTCTATAATCAAGTAAAACAAGAAATTGAACGAGCTAACAATTTATTAAGCATGTTTAATCACGCTTTACTTCAAGGCGATGATGCATATGAAGGGGTGCTTCACTCCATACAAGCACCTACATTAGTCATTCACGGAACAGACGATACCGCACTCCCTTTTGAACATGGTCTCGCACTTATCGATGAGATTCCTAACTCAGCTCTATTAACTCTTGAAGGCGCTGGACATGAGATTCATCCTGATGACTGGGAAGACATCATTCATACTGTTACTGAACATACAGCTAAAATAATAGAAAAATAATGAATAGGAGGGGCACGCCGCAATTTGTGTCCCCCCTATCTTTACATGTAAAAACGCCCATCACTGTATCCGTATGTATAGTGATGGGCAATACTTATATTTTTCTATGTTTAAAAAAACGGACAATCTAATTGATCAACAGCTTCCCATGATTTTTTTTTATATTATCGGTGGATTTATTTGCTTCTAGTGGTAAGCTTTTAAAAGGATTAACTTCTACTTTTAATAAAGATGATGGCTCAACGTATAACGAGAAAACATGGCTACTTGGTATAGCTTTTGACACATCAATATCTCCTACTTGTTTAAAAAGTTGCTGCGCTGCAAAGAAAAAGAAGTTGGTTGGATTTGATTGTTTATTCAGCCATGCAAGCATTTCAGGTGATACTGACTTATGAATATTAATTTTTACTCGGTCACCACGTTTATATCGCCTAGATCGCATACTTCCACCAACTAACTTATTGTTAAGTTTGTAAATCCTAACTCTTTTTGCTTATGCTCTCTATATTTTGGCGAACAAGTGTAGACTAATAACCCACGTGCATTTGTAAATAATGGATTATCTACAAAGATTACATTTGTTAAACGCCCTTTTTGTTTTAAAATCATTTTCAGGCTATTTTTTATGATAACTGCGCCCCCGCCATAAATAAAAACATATGGATCGTCTTTCATATCATCAATTTTGTTAATAATATCCGTTGCAACGCGCGCTGCTAAACCTAATAGTGCTGGTTGTGATTCCTCAACTAATAATGCATTTCTAGGGTGTTTATCATTTAAATAAATTTGATTGAATTCTGTAATACTATCAATTGTCTTTGTTGGATACTTCCGGTTCCATCTCGTAATAATTTGTAGTAACGTTTCTTTCACACCGTACGATAAACCCTTACTTAGTTGTGGTCTAAAGTTTACACCTAGTGAAACGACTTCTTCTGTCGTTCCTGCACCAATATCAAAAGATAATAATGTTTTATCAACAAAATCAATTTCTGACACTTTATTTTGTTCACATTCTATTTTATGTTTTACAACATTTCCTTCTTCATCATATACAATGCCCCACGTCCCAGAAGCACCCTCAGGTAGGCATTTGCAATATTCGATGGAAATATTAATTGTAACATCACGTCCGTTTGGATAATGGAACACAACCTTATGATTCCCCATATAACGTTTCGCATTTTCCGCCGCTATTTCTTGTGTAATAAGCTGCATAGGGAGAGCAACAGATAAATCATATCGAATGTTAATATGGCTAGAAGTTGGACTTTGACGCATAGCACTTACGGCTAAACCAGATAGAATCGTAATAACCATTAACTCATCAGTTGACTTATTCGATTTCTTCTCAACCTCAGTACCTTTTAATTGATCTTGAATGACTTTTTCTCCAACGATATACCGCACATTATTTAACATTAACGATGGAGAACTAATGGTCACGTCAATGTGATTTTCTAATTCAGATAATGAAACATCTTCCTCATCTAAAAGTCCTGTAGGCTCTCCTATATATAAAGCATATATACTCGGAATAAAAATAGGATCTTGCCCTTTCACCATTAACTTCAAACCATTATTTCCTGCATCAGCACCAGCTTTTAAAAGAATAGACATAACTACCCCCTAAATTAATCTGACATCCCTTCCAAATATATGCGAGCCCATTCTTTTACATTCAAATGTAATATAATTTTTTATTAACCGTACATACAAAATATCATTTTCACGGCTCTGTGTGTAAAAAGTATTTGACATTAAACTTTCCCAATTTTATACTATAGTTGTAAAGAGTTTTTTACAACAATGGAGGTGCCATTTTTAAATTGAACCATAAAAAATTTATTTTCATAATTATCGTTGTATCATTAATCGTAGTTCTCATACATGGGGCATATAAATATGTAACGGAAGGTTCGATTTTGGGAGGAACAATATTCGCTTTTTCGTTAATTATCGGTAATTTAATTAATCAAATTACTTGGGGAGATCCAAACGGAGTATCGGAAGAAAGCCAAGATGAAATGGGACAGCAAATTACATATAAAAGCTCTAAAATTGCATATTTTACGCTCGTAGTTGTAATGTTCCTTATATTACTCTTCTCTGAAGGGTTTTCTATGGGAGCTAATTTAGATGGGGTTAAAAACTTCCCTCTTTTTATTGCACTGTGCTCTTCATTCTTTATTTATCCTATCATTGAACTCATTGTAGCGAAACAATATAAATAAAAAGAAGAGGTTTTCTATAGACAGAAAACCTCTTCTTTTTATAGTTATATACTCTCTACAATCGCTTTTAATTTATTCACAGTCCGCCAATTTCTTACTGTAGCTGGTGTATGCAACTTCTGAAACTGGTTCATTAATTTAGAGTTTCGAATGCTATTTTTGAAAAATAAATACACAACTTTTTCATGAATACAACAATCTTCAATCTCATTTTTTTGCATAAGTAGCTGATCTTTTTCTGTTTTAGAAAGTTCATGTGCTAAGAAGGCAATATGTATACTTTCGCCTTCTCGCAATGAATTGACTTCATAGGGGCATCTTTTTGTAATGTTTATAAATTCCTCATGTGTTCTTAACATAACCGGAACATCAAAACCAAAAACGTTTTTAATTTCAGATTGTATTCGTTTGTTTAGAAAATCAATATCTTTTTCAGATTCGAACACGATATTCCCACTTTGAATATATGTTTTCACTTGTTTCAACCCTATTGATTCAAACGCTTGTTTTAAATCAGCCATTTTGATTATCTTATGCCCGCCTACATTGATTCCTCTTAGTAATGCAATATAAATTGTCATATCAATCCTCCGCATTTTAATGAACTGAGCAATTAAGTTGATTTTCACTCTCATATTTCTCGAATATTTGTTTTAATTCCTCTAACATATCATGTATAGATAATATCTCAAATAAAATGATAGATTCACTTGAAAAATGATGATGATATTGATTCGGTTTACAATGTGCTAAATCATTTTTATTAATCCAAAATTGCTTATCTAATTCATCAATCAGTTTAAAATGTTCCTCATCTATTTTTTCACAATGATTTCTTAATATAGAAATTATAGAATGAATTGTTCGTCGTAAAATTTCTTTTTCATTTTGTGACCAATCACATGTTTCAATTGGTGCTCGAGCTAAATTATCTATATGATAAATAATTTGCTGTAATAAATGAAGTTGCTTTTGTACAAGTAAAAAGCTTCTCATTTCTTTTTTTGTATGTCGATGGTATTTCCAATCTTTTTGCTCATATTGAACAAATTGTACTGCTTTATGTAATAATACAGTTAATTTAGAAAGAGTATAGGTTGTCTCCTTTTTTATAACTTTCCCATCCATTAACGCAGTAAGCCATTCCTCCATAACATTTGCCGTTTTAACAAATAGCTCTTCTGTACATCCCGAAATTGTTTTAACATAGTGTGGTGGTAAGATGAAAAAATTCACTAAAGTAGACACTATAATACCAGTAGATGTAGTAGCTAATCGAATTAAAAATGCAGTAAAATAATGATCTGCCGTAATGGGAATCATTGCAACAGCAGTTAAAGTTGCGACTAACGTTCCTGCGTGTAGCCTTAGTTTTTGACATGTAACGATTGTAAACATTGCCGCTAACGCATAAGAAAGCGCCTGATGACCTAGGAAAAATGTGAAAGTCATTGCATACGCTGATCCAATTGTTGAAGCTGGAAAACGAACTAGTCCTTTTTTTATAGAATCCGTTGCGGTTGGCTCAATTGTTACAATTGCTGTAATAACAGCAAAAATAGTTGGTATATTGAAAAATTCGCAAACTAGAACTGTAAGAAAAACCGCAATTCCTGTCTTTATCACCCTTCCACCAATAATATTCCATTTTCTAACTTGATTCATTTGTATTTCCTTCATTTCTATTTCGTTTATTTATATATTTTACAACATATATTGTTCCAAATAAAAAAACTTACTACTTTACTATGCAAGAGTAAGTTTTTCTTCTCATTATTTTATGATAGGTAAATGCATTATAATTTGTTGACCAATTGGTCCCATTCTTCTAAGTCCTTTATCTTGGAAGCCAACTTTTTCATATAAATTTTGTGCTGGAATATTTTTTTCATTCACAGCAAGTACAACTTCATTTTTCATCGGAAAATAACGTTGTACAAACTCTTGTAATAGTGCCAGTGATTTTTTAGCGTATCCCTTCCTTTGTCTATTGTGATTTATAGAAAATGAAGTTAAAAGTAAAGCGTTCTCATTTTCTGTGAATTCCTGCACTCTATCTCCTGTTTGCAATGCAAAAAGACCAACAGGTACCCCATTGTAATCTAAAATAACAATGACATTTTTTGTACGATCATTTTTTGCTTTTTTCAATAATTCAGCTGGGTCCGACGTAAATCGAACTTGTTCACTTGGTAAAGTAAATGTTTCTATAACTTCTTTATATTCCTCTTTATACGGAACTAATTGAATCTCCCCTGTATGTATGTTCATGATAAACTCTCCCATTTTTTACTTATTAACTTAAACCTTGCTGCACTTTAGAATGTACTTTGCCATCTAAAAATGTAATTTCAACTAATGCAGTTGGATTGCTTCCCTTCCAAGCAAAAATTTGCTTAATTTGTGTAGAATGTTCCACCCCTTCTTCTATGAGTAAATCCCCTTCAAAACCAATTAAATCTTTCACTTCTTTATAAGTCATTCCTTCATTTATATTGGAGAAATGATTTATATTGATAGATTTTTTCTTTTGATTTTCCATCACAGTAGAAGAAGTCGCTGTGTGCTTTTTTACTTCTTTCTTCTGTTCACACGCTGTCATACTGAAACCTAAGCATAAACTACATAATATTAATGTGCTTTTTTTCATCATAACAGTTGTCCCTCCCATCATAATTAAACCATATATTCCCTTAAAAATAAACTGAATATTTAATATTATATTGAAAAACCCTGTACAATTTAGTACAGGGTTACTGTTAAATTTATTTATTTAAATGATTATTTGATTGGTCATTCTGTTCTTTTCTCAGTTCTTGCTCTTCATCTTTTGGTAATTGTTTATCATTATCTTGAATTGGATTCGTTTCTTTATTTTCAATCATGTCATTTGGAACTTGTGGCATTACACGGCCAACAATTGCTGCTAACTCATCCAGTATACCTTCGCCTGTTTTTCCTTTTTTAATTTGCTTTCCAATTTGTTTCAGTCGTTCATACGTATCAACATCTGCTACAACAACTGCATTAGCACCATCAGGATCGTTTTTCAAACTTTCTGCAACAGAGTATTTAATGGATTCAACACGTGTTCGATCTAGTTTCGCTTTTACATCAATTCCTACGATAGCATATTTCCCAACTACTACCGCTGTCGCATCATTCACACCTGGCACACTTGCCGCTAAAGACGCTAAATGGTCCGCTGCTTTTTCATTTGGCTTATTTGACTTATTTGTATAATTAACATTTTTCATTGAAACATTTTTTTGCTCGGGCTTTTCGTTTGGATTATCCTTTTTTCCAATACTGCATCCAGTTATTAAAAAACAAACCATCAACATATATATTAAAATCTTCATTATTCTCACCACTTTACCATTAAAGTTTAATCATAAATTTTTTCAACAGCTTGCATTTTCTTCACTTTTTCTTCTGCTCCGCTATTTGCATTGATGAAAATTTGGTACGTATCTTTCCCTAAAGTACCTACAAATTCATAGCAAAGTACTTCGTTATGCAAATCGTTTACTACCATTGCTTTTCGCTCTTCCATTACCTTTACATCAGGGTTTATTTTCTTTCTTGCTTCTGCTGCAGTTAGCTTTGCCGAAGGGATTGTTCGTTTTTGATGTGATGCTAAATATTCTTTCGCCGAAAATCCGACGATAGAACCGTCATCTAAAGCAATTTTCATTTGAATTGCCTCTGGATAAATTCGTACGCCATTCTCATTTACTACATACGTAAATACTCCAACATTATCATATTGTGAGCTATCATAAAGCTCCATATTATGAAACTTATGGTCCTTTAAGAATTTCAAACCTTTACTTCCTGCATCGTTTAAACTAATTTTCTGTTCTTTAATTTCTCGATTATTCATAACCCAAATTGGATATCCGCCTTTTCCGGTAATATCCATATAAAACTCATTATTCGTTGCCTCGTCTTTAATTTTCACACTATAGAAAGATTCTTTCGCACCTTTTCCGCTTTTCTCGACTTCTACTTTTTCATTTCCTTTTAAATTTAAAAACGATTTTGCAATTTTCGCCGCTTCATCTTTTGAAATTGCTTTTCCTTCTGCTGCAAATCCACCTTTTTTATTTTTTTGTGCACTTGTAAAGGTCGGTCCGAAGTTTGTAGATGAATACGATGTTACATTTTTTTCTACTGTCTTTAATCCGTCAATAATTGTATTGTCTGCAGGATCACGATTTGATGCGAGTGCCATCTCAACATCCATCCAGCGTAAATTGTTTTTCAAAACAAGATGTTGCACTTTTCTTAGTTCATCTTGTATATTCCCTGCATTGGAATATAAAGTTTGCAACGTTTTGTATTCTTGATCATTTAACGGTTCTTTTTCTAAATCACGAATGGCTGCACGGTAACTAAAATCACCGATATTCGCTAAAAATTCTTCCGTTTTATTAAAAGGCATTAATGTTAAAGGAAGTTGTCCTACATCCGAACGAGCTTCCGATGTTAATCTCCATACATCTGCTAATGCAGGCGATAAAGATGCGCGCGAATTCATCGCAAGCGTTGTTCCAATTTTATCGTGCAATAAATCAACCTCATACGCTAAATCATGAAACGCACGTTGATAGCTATTTTCTGCTCGAATTAATACTGCATTCTTTTCTTGGTGCTCTTTATAGCCCCAGTATCCAGTTCCAACTACACCAACTGTTAATAATACGATTATAATACCTCGTAACATAGTTCCACCTCCGCTCTATTTACAGAAAATATGTTTCCCGATCTTTTTAATTTGTGGACGAGTCCAAATCCATTTACTTGTTGCAGTATCTGGATTGAAATAATACAATGCGTTTCCTGTTGGATCCCATCCATTAATTGCATCTAATACAGCTTTTTTCGCTGTTTCATTTGGTGTTAAATATATTTGTCCGTCTGCTACCGCTGTAAATGCTCTTGGCTCAAAGATTACACCTGAAACGGTATTTGGGAATGATGCACTTGTAACACGATTTAAAATAACTGCAGCGACTGCAACTTGTCCTAAATACGGCTCACCACGTGATTCTCCGTATACTGCGTTTGCCATGAGCTGAATATCATTTTGAGAATAGCCATTTGGAACATTTGTCCCTTTATTTTGAGGTGGTTTATTCTCTTGTGCAGTGCCACCACTATTTCCTTTATTCGTTGTCGTTCCTTTATTAGCAGTTGACTTATCATACTTCGTTGCCTTCACGAGCATTTGCTTCGTTTTAGCTCCAGCTAAACCATCAACCGGTAAACCAAATTTCTCTTGAAAATTCCGAAGTGCCCAGTATGTACCCCATCCGAAAACACCATCTACTTTTCCCGTATAAAATCCGTTATATTTCAAACGAGATTGCAGTTCAATGACATCTTCACCAGATGCTCCCCTTTGAATGACTTGATTAGAAAAGGCTTCTACATTTTTTAGTTGTATACTACTGACCATGAAAGACAGTCCTATGAACGCAAGCAAAACTGCTATTTTAAAAACAGGTTTTTGGCGCATAATTTTCCCTCCTTAATTATGTAAATGATTTCTTGGTTATGTTTTGTAAAAGGCTCGCTTTTATGTAATGAAGATAAAAAAATCCAAACTAATATCGTTGAAAAAGTATGTAAACAATATAAAAAAAGGTAAAAGGAGTTCATTATGAAAAAATTGTTAAAGCGTGTCGCACTCGTTATTCTGTTCCTAACAATATGTTCAAATGTATATACAGGCTCAGCAATTGTTCATGCACAGCCACCGTATGCGAAATGGGGTAAGCTTGCTGTAGAAAAGACGAAAGAACAATACCCGAAAGCTGATATAATTGATTATCTTCATATAGGTAGAAAACCGAAAACCGTTCAAATAACAGTTGAAAAATTTAAATTATGCTTACGTGAAGATGGAAAAGAATACGGTGTTTTTGTTGATGTAGAATTTGAAACGAAGACGGAGAAATTTATTAAGGTGTCATTTCAGAAGACGAGTAGATAAAATGAAAACCTCACTGTTTATAATATAAACAGTGAGGTTTTCATTTCTAAATTACTTTCAATTGTGAAGAAATGAAACAATTGAACTGGATTAAATGGATTTACTTGTGCCCTTACTGAAAATTACAATTCTCTTGTATATGTTCAATAAATAATTTTAATGGAACAAGTCCACGTTTAGGCATATGACTACTTATTACAGCAGCTACCTCTAACTGCGGAATGATAACGATATATTGCCCGCCATATCCCATAGCAAAGTACATACAGTACGGTATGTGAAATCTTTCATTATTCAATACCCACCAGTGATATCCATACGCCCCGACATGTTCATACGTTTCAAATAGAGGTGTACTTGATTCTTCTAACCATTTCGATGATACAATTTCATTCCCCTGCCAATATCCATTTTGTAAACATAATATTCCTAGCTTTAATAAGTCTTTTGACTTCATTTTCATACCGAAGCCGCCGACATGTATTCCTTGTGGGTCTTGTTGCCACTCATATTCGGTAATTTCTAATAGATCAAATACATATTTTTTCGCAAACTGTTCTGTCGGCATTCCAGTAGCTTTTTTGATAATGTAACTAAGTAAATGCGAAGAGCCTGAGTTATAATTCATTTTTGTAGCGGGTTCTTCAATTATTGGTTTTTCTAATATATATTGCACCCAGTTCGCTGATTCTACAAAGTCATTCGGGAATACTACTCCATTTCCAAACTCTTTCCACTCCTCACCAGTAGTCATTGTTAATAAGTGATAAAGCGTCAAATCATGTTTTCCCTCAGGTACATTTTCAATCCACTCTGTAATGGGTGTATGTATATCATTTATATAGCCTTTATCAATTGCAATACCTATTAATATAGATACAATGCTTTTTGTAATCGAATTTATTTTATATAAATTACTTGCACATTCAGGTGTTTTATAATACTCAGTTGTTAATTCCCCTTTTTGATAAACAAGAAATGTATTTACTTTTTTCTTTTCAAATTTATTTTCTAGCTGCCTGAAATCCAATACTTTACCTCCAATTAAATCATTACCTAATTTATTATATCTTGTAGCTTTAATTAAAACATACTTGTGTTCAAATAAAAAACAAACCTGCCAGTAATGAACTGACAGGTTTGTTTTTTATAATTTTGTGCGAACATTCCAAAGCTCTGGGAAGAATCGTTGATCAAGTACTCGTTTTAAATAAGATACACCTGAAGAGCCACCTGTTCCCATTTTATGTCCGATAATGCGTTCTACTGTTTTCATATGACGGAAACGCCATTGTTGTAGCCAATCTTCAATATCAATTAATTTTTCAGCAAGTTGGTATAAATCCCAATATTTTTTTACATCCGCATACACTTCAAGCCATGCCGCTTCTACTGTTGCGTCTTCTTCATAAGGCTGCGTAATATCACGATTCAACACATCTTTATGAATAGGAAATCCTTCTTTTACAAGTGCTTGAATTGCGACATCATATAAACTTGGTGCATGTAGCGCCGTATGAAGTCGAGCGTGTAATTCTGGATCTTTTTCATAAATTTTTAAGGCATGCGGCGTTTTATAACCAAGCGCATACTCAATCATACGATATTGATACGATTGAAAACCTGAAGCTTGACCGAGCGAGTCACGAAACTCAATGTACTCTGACGGCGTTAATGTCGCAAGAATATCCCAAGATTGAATGATTTGTGATTGAATTTTTGATACACGTGCTAACATTTTAAAAGCTGGTTGTAATTTGTCTTGTTTAATAGATTCAATTGCTGCGTTTAACTCATGTAAAATAAGCTTCATCCAAAGTTCGCTTGCTTGGTGAATAACGATGAACAACATTTCATCATGGTGGTCTGATAATCTCTTTTGAGAAGATAGTAAACTATCTAATTGTAAATATTCCCCGTACGTCATATTCTCTTTAAAGTCCGTATGAATCCCTTTTTCCATAATTACCTTTTCATTTTCTTTCATATTAGCAAAACGCCCCTTTATATATATTTCTACTTATATTGGTCTAATAACTGCTCGAACTGGACTTCCATCTGCATCTGATAAGGCAAGTGGTAATGCGATTAGTTCGTAATCGCCATCTGCTACATGATCTAGTACGACATTTTCTAAAATGTGTATACCATGTTTAAACAATTGATGATGCGCTGCTAATTCTTTATCATCTAATGGATCAACTGATGGTACATCCACCCCGATTAAACGTATACCTTTTTCTGAAAGAAACGGTGCTATATCCGCACGTAAATGCGGGATTATATCTGGGAATTCATTCGCTTTACCATGTGAAGATGTGCGTAACAACAAGCGTTCTACGCCTTCTAAATGAAATTTCTCTAATTCCTTTTTCCCAATGCTTTCAAGATTAGAAACGTCAATGATTCGCGTAGGTCCGACATAAACTTGGATATCTAAATCTAACACTTTCTTTCCATCATTATCAAAATGAAACGGTGCATCAATATGAGTACCTGTATGAATACTCATCGTTAACTTTCCGACATTTACTGAGCCACTCTCTTCTTTTGACCATGATACTTCATACGAGAACGGTGTATCCCCTGGCCAAGTAGCAATATCATTATTTAGCGGTTGTGAAATATCAATCCACTCTGATGTTTTCATACTTATGCCACAACCTCTCGCTTATTTTCAAATTGCTTATACTCTTCATCTTTCATGATTTTCTTTAAAATCATAACAGACTGCCATACTTCTTCGTACGTATTATATAAAGCAACTGGCGCAAGTCTCACTCCATTTGGCGCTCTAAAATCTGGAATTACTCCATTTGCTTTTAACGCTTTACATATACGTGCTGCTTCTGCATGCTCTAAATAAATATGCCCGCCTCGTTTTTCATCCTCAAATGGATTTCCAATTGTAAATCCGAAATTTTTTAATTCATGATCAATCAAATTAAGCATGTATCTTGTAATATGTAATGATTTTTCGCGTAAACGTTCTATACCAGCATCTTTAAATATTTCAAGAGAACCGATTAAAGGTGCAGTACTTAATACGTGTGGTGTACCAATTTGATAAGCACCTGCATGATCAGCAGCTGTTAATGTATGTTCCATATCAAACTGCTTATCTTTTCTAGAACTAAACCAACCTGATAATCCAGGAAGTCTATTAAAATGCTTTTTATTCACATAAAGCCCTGCAACGCCACCAGGTCCCGCATTTAAGTATTTATAATTACACCAAATCGCGAAATCAACATCCCACTCTTTGAAATGATGCGGAATAGAACCGATTGAGTGACATAAATCGAACCCGATATGAATACCACGCTTATGCGCTTCCGCTGTTAAACGTTTCATATCAAGAATTTGGCCGCTTCTATATAGTACAGAAGGTAATAAAATTAACGCGATATCATCTGTCATTGCATGAATAATATCATCTTCAGAAAGTGTTCTACCATCTCGGCTCTTTACTCGTACTAAATGCTCATCTGGATCTAATCCTTTTAAACGAATTTGACTTTGAAGTGCATATATATCGGATGGGAATGTTAACTCATCCGCAAGAATTTTTGTGCGAATTCCTTTCGGCTCATAGAAAGTTGCGATTACTTGATGAATATTTGTTGTCGTGGAACCGGTTACAATAGTTTCTTCTGG
This sequence comes from Bacillus cereus group sp. Bc031, assembly GCF_027716265.1. Lineage (NCBI taxonomy): Bacteria > Bacillati > Bacillota > Bacilli > Caryophanales > Bacillaceae > Bacillus > Bacillus cereus group sp. Bc031. Next base: position 20,681 of record NZ_JAQFUL010000058.1, on the reverse strand, counting down.
TAAAGCTCCAATAAGAGGTGCAGTCAATTCACCTAATTTCTCCGAAAGGAAAAACCACGGATGCTCACCCTCGGTCCAGCCGTCAATGCCATACTCTTTCCATGAATCTAGCAAAGTAAGTAATGATTTCTCTGCTCTTTTTGAAAGTAGCCCTAATGAGTTTCCATCTAAATATATTGTTCCTTCTTTTTTATAAAATTCAGTTTGAAAATCTTTCAATTCATCATGTTTATCACATTCAAGCGCATACTCATAAGTTGGTTGAAATGGTTCTGTATACATGGTGTCACCTTCTCTTAATTTTCTTTTTATTCTAACTAATTGAAATATATCACCTTAGTTGATATAACGTCAATGATATTATGTCAGTTGACTTTATATATGAATTTCTTTTACAATACAGTTATATTTTCAGATATTTCAGTATAAAGAGGTGATTCTTTGAAAAATACTACTCTTTCATCAAGAAAACACCGCTCCTTAGAAACAAAGAAGAAACTATTACACTCTGGTTACACTATTTTTATTCGTAACGGATTTCAAAAAACGACAATTACACAAATTATTAAACATGCAGAAACTGGTTATGGCACGGCATATGTATACTTTAAAAACAAAGATGATCTCCTCATCGTTTTAATGGAAGATGTTATGAATCAATTTTATGATATTGCTGAGCGCTCTTTTTCGCCTCAAACGACAGAAGAAGCACGTATAATGATTCAAAATCAAGTTAAAGCATTTCTACAATTAGCAGAGAAAGAACGAGCAATTTTACAAGTTGTAGAAGAAGCAATTGGGTTATCAAAAGAGATACGTCAAAAATGGGACGAGATACGGGAACGCTTTATAAACAGTATTACGCAAGATATTACATACTCTCAAGAAGGTGGGTTAGCACATTCTGAATTGAATAAAGAAATTGTAGCACGTGCTTGGTTTGCGATGAATGAGATGTTTCTTTGGACGATTGTGCAAAATGATAAAAAGATCGACCTAGAAGAAATTGTGCATACATTGACGAAAATGTATACGACTGGTTTATATAAATAGCACACCTTCAATACATAAGGTGTGCTATTTTACATCTATAAAAATATATTATTTGGGTATGGTAGCGCTAAAGAAGGCTTTTCAGATAATGAGAAATATTGTAGTTTTAAAGATTCACCATCTATTGATTTTAGTTTTCCACTAGTAATTTCACATTCAAACACAACAACAATATATTCTACTTGATCGCCATTCGGATATGTATGGCGATACTCTTTTCCTCCAAACACCCCTTTTTGTTTTTTTACTTGCACTTTCAATCCTGTTTCTTCCCACACTTCACGAACTACCGCTTCTTCTGGAGTTTCTCCAGGCTCAATTGCTCCAGCTGGCAAGCTCCAGTATTCTCCACCAGGATATTGAAATAAGATTTCCCCTTGCTCATTTTTAATAACAGCAGCTAACTCGGTATAAAAATTAGTTCATGACCTAATTGCTCACGGATTTGTTTATAATATAGCGACATCGACATATAATTCTCTCCCACTCTATTAATAAATAACTGTATTTTCTGATATCTATTGTATAATAATACCAAAAACGATTTCTATATAGAAAGGATCAGAAAATGTCTCAAGAAAAACTAGTAAATAGCTTTCTATCATTTTTAGGTATGACAAAACAGCCTACTAGCTTAAAGTTTTTAAATGAGCTTATTAAAGCTCATCAAGAAAAAATAAAATGGGAAACCCTCACTAAAATAATTGACTGGGAAAAGGGTAATGAAACAGGTAATTATTTCCCTTCCATTGAGACATACATAAACCATATTACAACAAAAGGTCTCGGGGGTACTTGTTGGACGCACTCAATTGGATTCCATTGGTTATTATCAAATCTTGGTTTTAATGTTCATTATATGTATATGGATCCCGGACATTTATGCTTACGGGTTAACTTAGACCAACCTTATTATGTTGATGTTGGTTATTGTGCACCTTTATTCCAAGCTTACCCACTTTATGAATCATTTCAAGTAAGTAATGTAAGAGAAACTTTCACTTATGAAGTCTCAAATAATAGGATTAAAATTACTAGAGATCCAGGTCCAACAAAAATCTTACATACAGATCCAATACATTTATCAAGTATGAAAGAACTCATTACAAAGTCTAACGATTGGTATACATCCCCTGTATTAAAGAAAATTCAGATTTTCGGTTATATCGATGGTATTCCAACTTCTATTAATGATAATGTTTTAAAACGATATTTCCAAGGTAAGAAAAGAGAACAAATCATTACATCTTCTGAACTTAATTATTGGATAACAGAAAGATTTTGTGTTGATAAAGAAATATATGAAAGAGCTATTGAGATTTTCAATAAAAAATCTTCAAACAGTAAAAGCGTTACTCACGAGATTGAGTAACGCTTTTACCTTAATATATTTTTAATCTTAATCTTCTTTCTGATAAGCAGCTTCTACACATTCTGCTAGACGCTCAATTTGTTCCATAGTTAAACCTCGTGAAATCCAGCCTGTTAACTTATACATAATTTTATAGTAAAGATTACTAGGTTCATATTCTGAAATTAATGTAAGTGCTGTACCCTCCTCATCTTCTTCTAACATATAAGTCATTGCCGAATAACCTTGCTTCATTTCACTGCCAAGTGAAATAATATAGGGTGCATCGTATTCAAGAATTTCTACTTCTGCCTCCAATATTTTCTTACCGACTTTTTGAACAGTAATATATTTATCTCCTACACGTGGATTTTCTTTATCCATATTTGAAGGATAGCGATTTTCTATTATAAACGTATTCCATTCTTTTATTTTTTCATCTTCTATTATGTAGTCACATACAACATCCATTGGTGCTTTTATTACTATTTCTATTGCAAAACTCATTATACTGCCCCTCTCAAATACCCTATCCATTTCTATTTTAACTAAATCATTATGCCATATTTTATATAGTGAAATACAAGTAGAATTTTAATTTTTTATTAATTTAAAAACTTATTCATACAAAATATTTTATTAAAGATACAACAATTAAAAACAAAGCCACAAGTAATAAAGCTATCCCTATACTTCTATTTTCTTTTTCGTTATTTTTTAAATTTTGCACCCCTAAGCTAACTAATATAAACCCTAAAAGCGTTTGTAAAATTAGCATACTCATTTCCGAAGTATCATTCCAACTATAAATGGAATACCCCATTATAATAATTGCAAGTAAAACCGTTACGATCCTATTCATACGAAAATCCCTCCTTTTTAAAAAGAAACCGCTAAGTTTCCTTAGCGGTTTTATTAACAATTTATATTTAGTAAAAGTGCTTTTCATGAATTTGATATAATTCAAAAGAATTTCCTGTCCAATATAACTACGCATGTTAGCCCACTTTTTCTTTATCCAGTCTACTTACAATTCCAACTATAAATTTATATTCAATTCTCCTCTTCTTAACTTTTTTAAACCCTTCTTTCGTATCAAAAATTAAACACGTTTTTCGAAACCACACTCGTACATATAAAGACTCAAAATAAATAGGTTTTATAATTCCTCGTTCTTCAAATTCAGTTCCATCTTTATTTTCAGTTTCTGTTCGAACGAACCACGTATTCCCAATACCAATTTCAATATATTTCACCTAAGTCCTCCTTCCGGAAATTAATTTCTAACCATTCTATTATTTCCCCGGTAAGCGCACATTCCGACAGAACATGAGCCCACAAAGAAAAAGTAGATTACAAAAATCTACTTTATAACTTATATTTTTGCATTCGTTTATAAAATGTACTTCGAGGTACATCTAAAAGTTTTGCAGCTAATGAAACATTTCCATTTGTCTTTTCTAACGCTTCAATCATGCTATCACGCTGTATTTTTTCACGGAAATTTAATGTGTTCTCTGTTTTATTTTCTGCTTGCAATGCAAGTTGATGTTGATTTCCCATCATTGTTTGTAATAAAAAAGAGATTTGTTTTTCACATATTTCTCGTCCTTGCGACAAAATGTAGATGCGTTCTAATACATTTAATAATTCTCGAATATTTCCGGGCCATGTATGCTGATAAAATTGATTACAAATACTTTTTGGAAATACAACATTCCAATTCTTTCGTTTGCAAAAATGTTTTATGAAGTACGGAATATCCTCTTTTCTTTCTATTAACGATGGGACATATAGTGGATAAACATGTAAGCGATAATATAAATCTTGACGGAATTTCCCTTCTTCTACTAATCGCAATAGATCTTTATGTGTCGCAGTAATAATACGAATATTTACTGGTATCTCTTTTGAACTGCCAATTGGGTTTACTGTTCGTTCTTGTAAAACACGCAATAATGCTACTTGCATCTCTGGTGGCACTTCACCAATTTCATCTAAAAATATTGTTCCTCCGTCTGCTTGTTCGAATTTTCCTTTATATCCTTGGCGCCGTGCACCTGTAAACGCTCCTTCAGCATAACCGAACAATTCACTTTCCATTAATTCTTTCGGTAATGAACCGCAGTTAACAGCTATAAAAGGACCATTTTTTCTTGGACTATTTTCATGAATCGCTCTCGCTACATATTTTTTTCCTACACCTGTTTCACCACAAACATATACACTTGCGTCAGTTGGTGATACAAGCTTAATTTCTTCTAAAGTATGTTGAAATGCACTGCTTGTCCCAATTACTCCAGGAAAAGTGATGCCATTTATAAATGGGGACGTTGAAAATGATTTTACTTGTTTATTTCCCTTTACATAAATACATTTCCCAATCATTCTATTATTACTGTATAATGGAACTTCTAATTTAGTTTTCAATCCATAGTGCATTAAATCTTCAAGTTTCATCCGTGACCAATTACATACTCGTTCCCGAACCCTCTTGCTTGCAGAAACGATAACATCACGATGATTACAAATTACAACTTGTTCATCACTATCAATTACATCTAAAAAACGATGGATTAACTGCAGTTCATTTTGATGTACTCGAATACTACATTCACGTTCAATCGCATGTGCAATCGAAGTTACCATACCGAGCATATATGGATGCGAAAACTCAATCGGACAAGAGAAATCTAGAACGCCTATTAATTTCCCATCATCATTATGAATAGGAGCGGCCGCACAGCTCCAGCTATGAGATGCGACAGAATAATGATCTGTACCACTTATCATAATAGCCTCTTCAATCTCAAGCGCTGTTCCTATCGCATTTGTACCAACAGCAGCTTCCGTCCATTTCACACCTTCAATGAAATTAATCTGTTTCGCTCGTTGCAACGTTTGTTTATTTCCACTTAACGATAGAACGTAACCGTCTGGATCAATTAATAATGCCATCATTTGCAGTTCATCAATGGTTTTTCTCATATTTTGTATTTGAGGTATTGCTATATCTAGGAAGATTTCACTCTTTTTCTTTTGGTCTTGAAAAATATTAGAAGACAAAATTTTCTGACCTTTATTCATATGAGGATTCACATTTGCTTGTTTACATCGATGCCATGATTCTGAAATTCTTTCGTTTATACGGTTCGAATCAAGGACACCTTCATCAACAAACTTTTTCCATGTATGTAAGTAAAACGGTGAAGCTAGCATTGTATCATCTCCCTATTCATTATTTTGGAGATTTGTAAAAACATACTTTTATTATAAAACTGAATAAAAGCGTTTTCAACAAAACTAGAAAGACGACACAAATATGTTAATAATTTGAATATCTTAATGCACTTCTTTATTCTTTTTTAGTAGCACTATATTTTGTATAATGCAAGCAAAGAAAATACATAACCAAAACCACTTTTGTGGATTTCCATTTATAAAGAAAACACTCACGGCTATTGCAAATAAAATTGTGGATGCTACACTAAAATATAATTTTGTTTTCATTCCCATTATCCCTCACCTCTCTATCACTTTACAGTACACACTAACTCTTCATTTTTCATCTCTACTATGTACTCCTGTAAAACATATTCTCTTCCGCCATGTTTTTCATACCATTCATGTATTCTTCTAGCATGTTTCTCGTCATTTCTAATCTTTGATTCTATTTCTTTATACTGTTCATAACTATCATATTCCCATATGGCAAACACTTCGGTCGTACCATTCTTATTATCTTTCATCCAGCGTCCTATTAGCCTAGAGCCATGCTTTAACTGATTAGGTAAGTTCGTATGATTGAAATGATCATTAAAAATTTTAATAAATTCATTTTTTACTATATAGTACTTTCTTCTATAAAACATACATTTCCACCTCTTTAATGAACAGACTCAAATACACCTTCCCATTACAACCGTATTATAATACTTCCCATCCGACAGCCTTTTATCATTTTTTAAAATACCTTCTACTTCAAAACCTAATTTTTTATATAGCTGAATGGCTTTTTCGTTTGTCTCTAATACTTGTAATGATATCTTTTTAATCTCATTTTCATCAGCCCAATGAATAGATTGTTGCAATAACCTCTTACCCATTCCATATCCCCAAAACTCTTTTAAAATACAAACGCCAAATTCTACTTTATGAGATAACCTCTTCAGATTTGAACCTTCGCACCTTGAAAATCCAACGATTCGGTTGTGCACTTCTGCAACTAAAAACAGATTCTTACTCTCTTCACTATCTGTTTTTATTATTTTTTGAAACCCTATCTTATCTATAAATCCCTCTCCAGCTTCTCTATCCATATTTTCAGTTTCTCCATCGATCTGAACTCTAATTTCCGACAACTGTTCCGCATCTGTTTCAGCTGCAGAACGAACTGTATAAACTAATCCATTTATGTGAAACTCTTGCCCTTTTATAATCATTTCAAACTCCTTTTAAATGCAGTCTATTGATGCTATTACAATTTCTTTACCTTGTTTCTCAAATTCTTGAATTGTTTCTTTACTAGCCTCCGAATCTGTTATTATAATGTCAATTTCAATCAGTGACTCTCCTTTTATAAAGTAGTCTATTCCAAGTTTATTGTGAGGAGCTAAACAAATATTTCTTCTAGCAATCTTACTTACTGTTTTACTAAAAAAAGCAACTTCCGGCGTTGCAGTACTTATACCGTTTAATGAAATGCCACCACCTGTAGAGAAATTAAGATCAATAGAAAATCTACTTATCAACTCTGAGGCAAGTGTATCTGTCATATTTCCTGATGGTTTCACCTTTCCACCAATTAAGTACGTATCAATGTTCTTATATTCCCGTAACGTACTAGCAATTTCTAAAGCATTCGAAACAACTGTAAATGATGTTTCAGGTAAATATTTTAACATGGCATAATGAATAGAAGCTCCACCAATAAAAACGGAATCTCCTTCTTGTATATAAGAAGCTGCGATTTTTGCAATTGCGTCTTCATATACAGAACCATTACTATAACGTTTCAATGGCTTGGTAGCTAAATTCCGTACTCTAGCAAGTTCAATTGCTCCTCCATGTGTTCTTTTTAACAAGCCATCCTTCTCCATAATAGACAAATCTCTTCTTATAGAATCGATAGACATATCGAAACTTTCCGCAAGATCCTTTGCAATGACCCTTCCATTTTTCTTAAGTAACTCTAAAATTTTCTCTCTACGCTCTTCAGTAAACATGTTCTCACCACTATCATTTAATATCCAGAAAATTTATTCATCTTTTAATTATATGCATGTTTTTTCTATTTTACAATATTTTCAATACTTCTTTATTCAGCTCTATACAGGTTTTCTCCCTTTTTCTATCCCATTAAATTAACAACTAAATAAATGCATATTTGCATATTTCACAATTATACTTCCATTCATCCTTCTATTAATGTAAAATTATTCCTATATTTTACTTTTTAACACAGAAAGGAATTACTATGAAATCTTTAATGAAAGTAACTTGTACAGCATTATTATTTACAGGGATAATGGCAGGATGTAGTGGAAATGCTACACCAAAACAAGAAAAAAGCGCTCTAGCAAAAAATGCAATGCACTATGGGGAAATCTTTAAAAACGAATACTATAGAGCAACTGTTGAAAATGCTAAATTTGAAAAAATAGACAAAGAGTGGCGTCTCACAGCTCGCGTTACTATAAATAATGCTCGTGTTGACGGACAAACGATAGATCTTTCAGAAATAAAATATTTCATAAAAGATGAAAAAACGGGTAAAAAATACAAAGGTGAAGTTATACAAAATGAAAATGCTAAAAAGGTTCCATCTGAGTTTTCTTTAACTACCGACATTGTATTTAATATGAAAGATTCTCCAAAAGATTTAAATAATATGTATTTATACATAGATAGCAAAGCTGCGCCATTAACAGATACATATTGGAAGCTGGATCATTTAGTATCTAAATAAAAAACAGTCATATAAGACTGTTTTTTATTTATAGAGTTATAAAGTTTACTAGTTATCTATTTCCAGCAATACATTTTTTGCACAAATCATCACTTCTTCAAATGGACAATCAAATAAAACCCCTAGTTCAAAACCATCTTCAGCAAAATCTATTTCATGACATAACCACCAAGCACCTTCAAAATTTTCCGGGATAGAACATTTCGTTACTCCTATAAAAGTTGCTTGTAGTTTATCAAATTCACTGAAAGTACCACTGCAATCTAAAGTTATAATTAGCGTAGCTTCTGATTTTTTCTCCACTGATTTGACTACACTGTCATGTAGTGAGTATTCATGTAGTTGAACGACATTCTGCGCGAGCTTTTCTTTTATAGAATTATAATTATCTATATAGGCTTGCTCTAAATCATTCATTCTTTTCTCATAATCTTTTGTCCACTCAAGCATAAGTCTCTTTAATTTTTCCGTTGGGTATTCTGAATTAATTGTATTGTCATGAATGTATGGATGCAGTGATTTAGGGAGGAACTTTAATAAATCTTCTTTCTTTTCTTCCACGTCTTCTCTTAAACTTTGCTTATAATCCATTCCTACCTTTTCGCTCTCTCGCAACATCTCTTCCCATTCTTCTACTGTTTCTGGGAAATTTAAAAAACCAGATACTTGCATTTCTTTATACCAATCTTTATTAAAATACTTCAAAGACTTTCCCCCTAAAACATTTTAAGATCCAACAAAATCGATATATCTATTTATTATATCATTCTAATAACTATTTTTTCTAAAGAAAAAATGCAAAACTGTAAATATTCCATCTTTTATTTCTAAAACTTCAGAATATTTACAATAGTTGATAATTAGAATGCATTTTACTAGTACAAAGATTCACCTGTACAAAAATCTAAACTAAAAGGGATGGTTATATGTTGAAGAAATTAGTAGCAGGTACATTAGTAGCGGGATTTGCATTAACTGGAGGACTAGGAGTAGCAAGTGCTGAAGAAAAAGGTAATACAATTAAGTCTTTTGATTATTTAAAAGTGGATGAACAGAATGTTAATTCTCTTACAAAATTAAGTGATCAAGATAAGAAAGACATCCAAATTACTATGGTATTACCAGAGCAAAATGAAAATGGAGATTGGCTAGCTTATGGTTTTACTAGCCGCGAAACATTAGATGCTTATATTGAAAAGGATAAAAAAGTACTTAAAAATAAAATTAATCCTTTAGGTAGCGGTGCTGGTAGTACTGATTTTTATGAACATAAAGATAAAGGTGGTCAATATATTTACTGGAGCAGCGGCTTTAAAAACTTACCATCTAGCTGGAACGACAGAATTTCCTCTGTAAGTACAGCATCACCTTCAGCAAGTTATTCAACGACACTTTGGGAGCATACTTCAACACAAGGCTATGGAAAAGGTGTTGTATTCAAACATGCGGATTGGTACGGTAAAACTGCTAATTTAGCTGCTGATTGGAACGATATTACTTCAGCGATTGACGTAAAAAAATAATAGGATATTCAATTTCTCCCGTAAAAATTCAAACCACTATTCTCTTATTCATTTAGAGAATAGTGGTTTATTATAATTCCATTTAAGCGTGTACAGCATGTCCTACCGCTTGCAATAAAGCTTCATGAATCGCTTCAGATAAAGTTGGATGCGCTGCAATATAATCTCTCATAATATCGGCAGTAACTTCCGTATGAATCATTACAGTTCCTTGACCAATTAGTTCTGTTGCACGAGGACCAATAATAGAAATTCCAACAATTTCTTGATATTTAGGTTCCACAATAACTTTTACTTTCCCCGTTTGTTCTCCAATAATAAGTGCTTTTCCATTTGCTGTAAAAGGAAATTCTCCAATTTGTATGTCACCGTACTGCTCTCTTGCATCTTTTTCTGTTAAACCGACACTAGCAATTTCTGGAGCGGTATAAATACAGCGAGGTACAGCATGATAGTTTACTTTTACATCTTCTCCACTCGCGTGTAATGCTGCCGTCGTTCCTTCATGGAATGCAACGTGAGCAAGCTGGATTCCACCAATCACATCTCCTGCTGCATAAATATGTGATACATTGGTTTGCATATGTTCATTCACAGAAATTCCTTTATTTGAATATTGAATGCCTGCTTTTTCTAAATCTAATTGTTGTACACGTGGTTTTCGGCCGACAGAAACGAGAACAAATTCTGGATTAACTTCTTGGATACTTCCTTCATATTCAAATGAAGCCTGCTTCTTATAATTATTTAATCCTTTTAAAGCTGCTCCTGTAAATATTTCTACACCATCATTTTCTAGTTTCCCTCTTAAAATGTGTGCGATATCTTCATCTTCACCTGGTAATAATTGCGGTGCCATTTCAACAATCGTAACTTTTGTTCCAAGACGACTATAAATACTTGCAAACTCGCATCCTATTACACCACCGCCAACGATTAATAATGATTTTGGTATATAATCTATGGACATTACATGGCTACTATTTAAAATCCACTTTCCGTCAAATGGAGCAAAGGGTAATGCAGTCGGTTCTGAACCTGCCGTTATAATGAACTGTTCTCCATCTACTACATCTTTTTTATCACCGTATATAACCCGCACACGATAATCCGTTTCAAAGTTCGCTTTACCTTGTATAACTTTTATTTTATTTTTCTTCATTAAATATTGAATTCCTTGAACGAGCTGCGTTACAATTTTTGATTTCCTCGCCTGCATTTGCTTCCAATCAATTGATATACTTCCATTATTGAGTGTAACTCCATAATGATTCGCTTTTCTTACAATGTCATGCACTTTTGCACTTTCTAACAATGATTTTGTAGGCATGCACCCAACATTTAAACAAGTCCCGCCAAGATCAGCTTCATCAATAAGAGTGACATCTTTTCCATTTTGAGCTGCGGTAATTGCCGCTACATAGCCAGCAGGTCCGCCACCAATAACGACTAGTTTACTCATTCTCTCACCTTCTCTTTATAAAAGAATTGTTACAGGTTCTTCTAAATAACGTTTAATTGTGCGTAAAAATGCAGCTGCTGGTGCACCATCTAATACACGATGATCGAATGTTAAACTTAAAGGTAACATACTGCCTTTTTTTATTTTCTTCCCTTTATATACTGGAACATGTTCAATTGCACCTACACCTAAAATACCAGTTTCAGGTGTATTTAATACTGGCGTAAAATATTCAATACCGAAGCTACCTAAATTACTAATTGTAAAGGTTGTCCCTTGCATATCATCACTACTTAAACTACCTTCTCTTGCTTTTTGTGCAACGTTTTTAATTTGTTTAGATAACTCTACTAAAGATAGATTATTAGCAAAGCGAATAGCTGGAACGACTAATCCTTTTTCTAATGCGACTGCCATGCCTAAATGAACATGTTCAAATTGATGAATTGTATCATCCATATAAGCACTGTTCATTTCTTTATGCTCTCCAAGCGCTAATACAACAGCACGAGAAACGAAATCCGTAATAGTTAGTTTGTTATCGTATCGTTTTTGTACAACTGCCGCTATTTCTTTATGTAAAGCAACTAAATCTGTAACATCTACTTTCATCGTTAATGTTAATTGCGCACTATTTTGTAAGCTTGCATGCATACGGTTTGCGATTGCTTTCCGCATACCGGTAACAGGAATTACTTTACTTTCTTCTTGTTCCAATACTTCTGGAACTGTCACTTTTTCTTCAAGCGCTTTTAATACATCCGCCTTCGTAATTCTTCCGCCAGGGCCTGTACCAACTAATGCTTTGATATCTAGATTTTCAGACTTTGCAATTTTCTTCGCTACAGGTGAAATTTTGATTCTTTGCTTCGCCACTTCTTTCGCATATGGTTCTGGATGTTGGACCTTTTTAGGCTCTAGATTAGGTGCTTTTTCTTCTACAACATTTATACTTTCATTGATTTCTACTTTTTCGTTCAGCTTACCGATATAGCAAATGACAGTGCCAGGTGGAACTCCCTCATCTTCACTAACAGCTATATCAAGAACAGTTCCATCAGCTGGTGCTTCTATTTCCGTTTCGATTTTTTCCGAATTAATACTAGCAATTAGTTCACCTTTTGAGACATGATCGCCTGCTTTAATATTCCAGCTCGTAATAATACCTTCTTTCATCGCCATACCTAACTTCGGCATTACAACTTCTACAGCCATGCTTCTCTCTCCCTTCTCATCGTTTTATTACACATGTAATAAAGTTTGGTCTCCGATCATTTCTGATACAGTTTCAATTACTTTTTCCGGCGTTGGTAAATATAACTTTTCAAGTGGTGGCGAGAACGGAACTGGTGTATGTGGTGCTGTAATTCGTTTAATAGGTGCATCTAACAAATCAAATCCTTTATCCGCTACAATTGCCGCAATATCTGTTGCGATACTACATCTTGGGTTTGCTTCATCAATAACAATAAGGCGATTTGTTTTTTCAACTGATGCTAAAATCGTATCTTCATCCAGTGGTGATAAAGAACGTGGATCAATTACTTCTACTTCAAGTCCTTTTTTCGATAATTGCTCAGCAGCCGCAAGTGCTGTATGAACTTGTTTTCCAATTGCGACGATTGTTACGTCAGAACCTTCCCGTTTAATATCCGCTTTTCCTAATGGAATTGTGTAATAACCTTCTGGCACTTCACCCTTCATATTGTAGAGTGTTTTATCTTCAAAGAAGATTACCGGATCATCATCTTCAATTGCCGCTAATAGTAAGCCTTTTGCGTCATATGGAGTAGAAGGAACGACAACTTTTATACCTGGAATGCTCGTAAATAACGCATACAAACTTTGTGAATGTTGTGCAGCTGCGCTAAAACCTGCACCATGCATCGTACGTACTGTAACTGGCACTTTCGCTTTACCACCGAACATATAGCGGAACTTTGCACCTTGGTTTAATACTTGATCAAGACAACTACCGATAAAATCATTAAACATTAATTCAGCAATCGGACGTAGTCCTGTTGCCGCAGCTGCCATTGCTGCTCCCATGTAACCCGCTTCTGAAATTGGTGTATCTAAAATACGATTTCGGCCAAATTCTTGTACAAGGCCTTTCGTAACACCAAGAACACCGCCCCATGCTTCATCATCTTGCAAGTGATCAACTTGTGCACCACCTGCAACGTCTTCTCCTATTAAAATTACATTTTCATCACGGCGCATCGATATTTTCATCGCTTCATTAATTGCAGTTGACATACTTACTGTTCTAGTCATTATTTTTCACCCTCCTCTTATTTGTAAGAAACGTATACATCTTTTAATAACTCTTCATCCTCTGGATATGGACTATTTTCACTAAATTCAATTGATTTTTGAACCGCTTCATCTACTGCCTTTTCCATATCTACAAGCTCAGATTCAGTTAATACAGCTTCATGAATTAAATGCTTACGGAAATTCACAATCGCATCTTTTTCATTTAAATGTTCTTCTTTTTCTTCTGAAGTTTTATACGTTTGTGCTTCACCTTCGAAATGACCGTAATTACGATATGTCATACATTCAATTATTGTTGGACCACCGCCGTTACGCGCACGTTCTACTGCTTCTTCAGCAGCTTTATATACAGCTAGCAGATCTTTTCCATCCACTTGAACACCTGGAATGTTATAAGCTTTCGCACGATCCGCAATAGAATCACAACTTGAAGCATATTCAAATGTCGTTGCTTCACCGTAACCGTTATTTTCAGCGATAAAAATAACTGGTAACTTCCAAATCGCCGCTAAGTTAACCCCTTCATGGAATGTTCCTTCATTATTTGCTCCATCACCGAAGAAACAAACACTTACATCTTTCGTTCCTTTATATTTAGCTGTTAATGCCGAACCGCAAGCAAGCGGGAAACCACCACCTACAATGCCATTTGCACCAAGCATTCCTTTATCTAAATCAGCAATATGCATGGATCCGCCTTTACCTTTACATAATCCTGTCGCTTTCCCGAAAAGTTCAGCCATCATACCGTTTAAATCACAACCTTTTGCGATACAGTGTCCATGTCCTCTATGCGTACTTGTAATACTGTCACTATCCGTTAAGTGGGCACATACACCAACTGCTACCGCTTCTTCCCCAGCGTATAAATGGACGAAACCTGGCAGAACGCCTTGCGCGAATAATTCATGCACCTTATCTTCAAACTTACGAATCTCTAACATTTTTTCGTACATCCAGCGAGCTTGTTCTTTCGTAATTCCATTCCCTTTACTTTCAGTTGTTTTTAACATGTTCAGCCCTCCTATTTTCTTGTTCATCTTTTATATTGCAAGTACCGTGCCAATTTCCAATCCTTGATTTAATAGGTTTTCTCTCTATGTTGAAAATAAAAAAGTGGACAAAATGAGACATTAGTCTCGTTTTGTCCACTTTTGTTCACCTAATTTGAAAATTATTATCTTATTCACCATCAAAACTCTTCTGTAATTTTCGGATGTAAATAATTTGACCGATATGATATGCATTATGAGTAGTTACATTGGCTAGCACTTCCCACCACTTTGCAGAAACAGGAAATCCCACTACATCGCTTTCAACCTTTTCTTCATTTATGAGATTTTGCCATAGTAACAGTTTCTCTAGTAGTTTTTCTCGTAATTCATCGAAAGTTTGATTATTTGAAAGCATAAAACTTTTGTTATTATCTCCAATAGCGGGCACAGCATTCACATTCGATTCTTTATATCTAGTTTGCCACGTAGAATTCCAATACAATAAATGTTGTACAATTTCAGCTATACTGTTACTCTCTTCATTCGGTTTCCAGAAAGCTTCCCTCTCAGATAAACCCTTAACTGCATCTGAAAACGGAATATACCAACTAGGATCGTTCGCATTCGCTAATAACTGATCTGCTAATACATCCTTCACATGGGCCATTATTCTTCCCTCATTTCATAAACGTATTCATACTCACTTCTCTATATACGCTGAGTCCGTATAATTTCCTCTTTTAAAAATCTCATAGAATATAGAATTAACGGGTAATGCTCTCAAAACGAATGTAAGAATAATAGATTTTCTTATCATAACTCGTTATGATAAAAGAAAAAGAAAGCTGGCAGAAAATGAACAAAAAAGTCGCAATTATTACAGGATCCTCAAGTGGATTTGGACTATTAACTACACTCGAACTCGCAAAAAAAGATTATTTAGTTATCGCTACAATGAGAAACCTTGAAAAACAAGCGAACTTACTATCTCAAGCTACTCAACTAAACTTGCTGCACAACATAACAGTTCAACAATTAGATGTAACCGATCAAAACTCTATACATAACTTTCAATTATTTTTAAAAGAAATAAACAAAGTAGACCTCCTTATTAATAATGCAGGATATGCTAATGGTGGCTTTGTAGAAGAAATTCCAGTAGAGGAATATCGCAAACAATTTGAAACGAACCTTTTTGGTGCTATTTCAATCACTCAGCTTGTTTTACCTTATATGAGAGTACAAAAAAGTGGGAAAATCATTAATATAAGCAGCATTAGTGGTCAAGTTGGATTCCCTGGTCTATCTCCTTACGTTTCTTCCAAATATGCATTAGAAGGATGGAGTGAATCCCTTCGTTTAGAAGTGAAACCTTTTGGAATAGATGTTGCTTTAGTGGAACCTGGTTCTTATAACACGAATATATGGGAAGTTGGTAAACAACTAGCTACAAACCAATCTGATACTACTTCTCCTTACAAAGAATATATGGATAAAATACAAAAACATATTAATAGCGGCAGTGATACATTTGGTAATCCGATAGATGTTGCTAATAAAATTGTAGAAATTGCTGAGTCTAAGCGTACGAATTTACGTTATCCAATCGGTAAAGGTGTAAAATTTATGATCTTTGCAAAGAAAATTCTTCCTTGGAGATTGTGGGAATATCTTGTTTTGAGAAGCTTTAAGAAAATGTAATTACCTTTATTGAAAACCATTTTGAAAGAGGTGCTAATTAAATGTTAGGTTTACCCTATGGTAAAGTGTTTTTAGTTCCATGGACTGAAGAGTGGGCAATTGAATTTGTAAAGGAGAAACAATTCATTGAGGAACAAATTGGCGAACATATTTTAGCGATACACCATATTGGTAGTACTTCTATTCCACATTTAAGTGCAAAGCCCATTATTGATATAGCAATTGAATTAGAAAATTATAGGGACGGTATACATTGTATTAAAAAATTAGAACTACTAAACTAAAAATATAGAAAAGATGTATTGCCTGAACGATATTATTTTAATAAAGGTGAGCCAAGAACTCATCAAATTCATATGTATGAAAAAGGGAATACACATGTAATAGAACAATTGCAATTCAGAGATTACTTAATAGTCAATAAAACTGCTCGTATACAGTATGAACAGTTGAAGATTCAACTTTCACAGGCTAATCCTAATGATAAACATCAATATGCAGAGGATAAAACAAATTTCATTAAATCCGTATTAGCGAAATTAAATGTTTAAATTGAATAAGAAACCATTTAGCAGTAAATGGTTTCTTATTTATTAGTTATCTCATTATGTATAATCAAATTTTTAATTATACAGCAGGTGGAACGAAATAAAATAGTATCGAGAGCATCAATATAAAAGAAACCATTCCCGTTATCGAAAGTATATATTCTTTTGATTTTCTATCATATTTCCATTCCATCCATGCTCTTAAAGTCCATGATATCCCTAAATAAGTGAACATGACATAAGCCATTTTAGCGTTTTCAAATTTAAACATATAATAACAACTACTTATTACATAAATAATAATAAGACCTATTTCTAATTTTACATGTAAACTATTCACATGCTTATATCCAAAGAAGCCTCTTTTCTCCATATTTAATTTTCTTCTTAAAAACTGTTCTAAAAAGTAACCACCTATACCCAGTCCAATAATAATAATTAAAATTGTAGAGATATCCATTGTTATCCCTCCAATTACTTTATATATTTTTAGAAACAAAGTGGACTATATTATGGTTATTCTCTTCTAAATAACTTACAATTCCTTCAGGATATGTTGGCTTCTCCTTTAATTCCTCTATGCT
Source organism: Bacillus cereus group sp. Bc031 (assembly GCF_027716265.1). Lineage (NCBI taxonomy): Bacteria > Bacillati > Bacillota > Bacilli > Caryophanales > Bacillaceae > Bacillus > Bacillus cereus group sp. Bc031. The sequence goes on along the minus strand of NZ_JAQFUL010000058.1, from coordinate 3,216 downwards.
CTTCCATATTAATATAATATTCTCATGTTCTTTATGCCTTATTTCATTTGTAACCATCTCTTGAACAGTTCCCCAATATATCAATGTACAATGATGTCCTTTTTCGTTGTTCCACTCGAAAATATGCTCATTTACAACAGCTAGCTCTTGGACATCAATTTTCAAATCGTATTCTTCCATTAATTCTCGTATTATCGCTTCTTTTGCTGGTTCACCAAATTCAATAGAGCCTCCTGGAAAACGATAAAATGATTCATTTTCATCGCATTGAACGAGCACTTTTGAGTTATCTCCATTATAAATAATAACTTCTACACGTAATACAGATCTATTCATTATTTTCCTCCTTTAAATCTTTAATTGAAAATTTATTAAAGAAAGAAGTATATAATTAATCCAGTTATTATTAGCACTGTAACTGCAAATAATGAAATCAAGAACTCGCGCGATTCCTTATCATATTTCCACTCCATATATGATTGAAATCCATATAACGTGATAAAAAACAAAAGAGGTACATACCCCATAAATATACGGTTTGGAAACAAAGCACTTATCGCAATAACAACTATATAAGAGAAAATAATAATTCTATTCCCCCATTTATGTGTTTTATTCACATATTGATTATCCCATCCCTTTTGTTTCGGGATGTTTAATCTTTTTCTTGCTATTTTTTCAAAAACGAATATACATAGTACCCATAAAATTAATAGCGTTATTTTGGTAATTGACAGAAAACCCTCTCCTTTTATTTTCTTACTTTTATTTTCTCTGGCTGATCACTCGGATAAGTAGCCTTTCCTTTATTATCAATGTCCCAACTAATAATTGTCGCACTATCGCGTCCGAATTGATGATGAACGTGCTCTAATACATGATGAACACTTTCTTCAAGTTTTATATTATTTCTATTCATATCACTATACAGATTTACAGGAGTTTCATACCGACGTTCCCCGCATTCTAATACTCCATCTGTCACCATTACAATTCGATTCTTTCCATTACGTAATTCACGAATGCCTGTTGAATAACAAGGAACAGGTAAATCAAATGTGTTTACATTTCCAATCCATTCGTAAAAATGACGTTGATTTAATGCATATTGTCCTAACTTATGTAACTCTTCATGAAATACATAAACTAAACAGTCTCCAATAGATAGCCACCATATATAATTTTTTTTCTTACACATAGTAAGCAAGCTGTTTCACCTTTAATTCTTTTACACTTTTCCTTAAATGAAGAAGATTGTAAGATTGTAAGAATATGATTTTCAATAGATCGAAATACTGTATCAATCGATTCATTCATCATTTCTTTTATATTTTCATATTCTTTTTGAATTGTATTTACTACTAAATCAACACTTTCTGCACTATTATGTCCATCTAATATAGCTGCAAATTCCCAATCACCATTTGACCAAACTAACGCACCATCTTCATTCTTTTTTGCTCCGGCACTAATATTCCCACCATATGCACCGAGCACGATATCACCATATTGCTTTACCGAAATTTCGTCTAAACACATTTCTCTACTTCCAATCCATGAATGTTGTCTATTATTTGTTGTATGCATATTCACTCACCATATACTTTCGTATTCTTTCGCATAGTTTTTTGATTTTTTCTGTATCACCATAAGGCGCACCGTTCCATTTCGCTACTTCAGTCGGTGACCAAAACTCTTTTGGTGTATTTGCATAACGCGGTATGATGTGCATATGCATATGTGGTACACCATTCCCTGAAACAAAAGTGTAAATATGTTCGGCACCTTCACTTTCTTTTAGTGCTTTACTTACTCTACTTGATATAAGTCCGAACCTTTTCGCTTCTTCATCTGTTAGCTCAGCAAGACCAGGTACATGTCTTTTTATATCTATCATTACATAACCAAGATACGTTTCTTCGCTATCCCAGTGGACATGTCCAACGTAAACGAGTTCATCTTCGTAAATAGCTCCACCTGGAACTGTAATATTTCCTTTATGTTTTTCACAAATGAAGCAATTTTGTTCTTCTTGATTATTTGTTGGCATATCCATCACCATCCTTTTTATATATAATATCATAAAAAAAGGAAAAATAGGATTTATATTCCGAAAATTCATTCTTTTAACACAACAATTTTGAATTGAATTTACACCTCATTTTTTCTTCAAAACCACAACTCCAATTACAATCCCAATCACAATTCCGATTACTAAATTATTTGTAAAATAACCTTGGACTACACCGATTACAACCCCTATACCGACGCCTATCGCCAAGGCATCATTACTTTTTTTCTTTTTAGACAAAATAGCATCTCCTCTCATAATTTCTTCCAAAATAATATCTATTTACATGACTTCACTGTCTCCTAATATATTCGCTATTCCACTTAATAATTTCCAAAAAATGTACTTTATTACTTATACTTTTCCACCACATAATCCTCTTCTTAAGAAGAGATTTTCAAGTCGCTATTAAACAAACATATCGTTATTCATCGAAGAATTAAATCAATGAAATAAAAAAACAAGTTTTTGCGTCAGCTGACGGTTCTGTTATCGTTCGAATATAATCTATTCAAACAAAAAACACACTTTGTATAATAAAGTGTGTATTCTTGTTACCTTCTTTTTTGGTGAAATCCTTGTGTAATACGATCTAATATAATCGCAATGACAACAATGGCTAGTCCCGCTTCAAATCCCATCCCGATATTAACTTGTGTCACAGAGCGGTATACATCAACTCCAAGACCTGGAGCTCCTACAAGCGATGCTGTTACTACCATTGATAAAGAGAGCATAATACTTTGGTTCACACCAGCCATGATCGTTCCAGTTGCGAGTGGTAATTGTACTTTAAATAATTTTTGTGATGCGGTAGAGCCAAACGCATTCGCTGCTTCTATTAAATCTTCTGGAACTTGTCTAATTCCTAAGTCAGTAAAACGAATTGTCGGTGGCATTGCAAAGATTACCGATGCAATAATCCCAGGTACTACTCCTACTCCGAAAAATGTAATCGCAGGAATCAGATATACGAAAGCCGGCATTGTTTGCATAAAATCTAATGTCGGTTTTAAAAATTTTGAAAACCGTTCATTTTGCGAAGCTAAAATGCCAATTGGGATACCTACACATGCCCATCAACTTAAGAATTTTCACTACCCCCAAGTGACAAAAAACGTTATTCTTTCTAAAAAGCTAGCTAG
>NZ_JAQFUL010000057.1:0-33651 GCF_027716265.1 Bacillus cereus group sp. Bc031 | reverse complement strand
TAACCAACAGAATTAATTTCGAGACTAGGTAAAATATGTTTGAAAGTTTCAAGTTGAAAAGATAAAGTATTATTTTTATGATAGGTTTTATCAAAAAAAACAATAGAACTCGTATCCATAAATGGATCGTTTAGAAGATTATCGTTTGTTTCTTTTAATGAATTAAAGACCTCGGCTTCAAACCCATCTTTAAAGAAAATACAAAAAGATTCCACATCCTTCGTTTCATCAATTGAAATTGTGTATGAACCTTTATTAAGGAGTAGGTATCTACTTTCTTCAACAGCAAACATGCCTTTATTAGTCTTATAATGGGCTTTACCATTTGAAAATGTTTTTATGGACAGTTGGCCAATTCCTTCCCAGTAAAATTGGTCACTTTTTGCATGTAAAACGAAATTGGTAGAATCATTTTTTGACATAATACACTCTCCATAAGTGGCGTCATTATTTTTTTAACTTTATTATACATAATAATGGAATCTAAGTATGAAAATATATATTATCAATCTAAAACAGTACGGTGGATATGCGTATTGTAAGTGTTAAACTTAAACAACTTATTGTAATCTTAACGTATCCTTATTGCAAATGGTGACAGCTTCGCTGGTACTCACCCTAATATTGCCGTCTATAGCAAAAATATTCATTTTAGTTACAACCCTTAGCGTACCTAAATCAAGGATTTGAATTCCAAAAAATGTCTTAACGTGGGTTTTATGTCATTTGGTTGGCGGGACCCCATGTACAAGTGGAACAAAACTTTATGCCACACTAACAAGTGTTCCACTCTTTAAACGACAAATGACACTACAAATGTAGTGTCATTTTTAACATCAATCACCCAGCTCCACCGCCAGGGTCTACCATATATTGTAAAATTTTACTGATACTCCCTTGCATCGGAAGTGCTGTTAAAGCCGCTATTGTGGCACATAAATATAATCGTTTTGCCCATCCCTTCATATTTAACCACCTCTAAATTTATTTTAACACATTTTTTGGAAGTTCCGCATAGAACAAATCATTATTTCGTTCAAAGGCCAATAAAGCTTCTCTCATTAAGTTCATATCTTCTCTTGCTAGAGCTTGAACAAAAAGTTGAAGTGGTGTAAGAAAACCTCTTTGTTTTTTAGTTTCTTCCATAAGAGAATCTGCTTTTTCTTTCATATTTTGTTTAATGTATAAATACCCTCTTTCTGTCGGATTTATAGGGTTTATGTGATCTAAATTCTTTTCAAAATGAATGTTTAGAAAATCAAGTGTTGTTTGTAACATTTGTTGTTTTTTACGCATTTTTTGGTTACTTGGCGAAGCCACCAAACTTAACCCTTTGTCTAGATAATACTTAGACAATTCGTAGTCTGATAATATATATGTCTCACCCATAATACAATACGCTGTAGCCTTTGGAAGTAAAGATACTCTTCCATTTCTGGAAATCATATCATCACATAATTCTCTTGCTCTCTCCAACTCATTATTCCTATGAAAACATGTGGCCAATAACTCCATAGTTCTTAACTCATATGAAGATTTTAAAAATGGATTTTTCACTTTTTCAATTTCAGCCTTTAACTCATCAATATTTGCACTTACTAAATTGTAACTTCTTGAATCAAAAAAGGCGTAAATCAGAGCAAACTCCATAGGAATTTTACTTATATCTTCCGCATTTTTTTGCTTTCCCATTTCTCCCTTTACCAATTTCAAAAATTCGCGCGGATTAAATTCATCTGCATTTCGTAAATAAAGTAATTCATAAGCACTCGCAAATTTACGATTCAACAAATTATTTGATTGTTTTTCACGATCAATTAAATAATTTAATAATTCTAATTCACCGCACATGTCTATATATTCAAACGCTACTCTTAAATTAATTTTCCGTTTAGCTTGGTTACAATAGTTAAACACTTCTGTCTTTCGAAAAGAATAATCATGGGGATATAACATGTTTAGTATTTCTGCATAAACAGAAAAATCAAATTCTCTCTTACCCGAAATAGACTGATTCACTTTAGAATGGCTAATTCCTAACATATCAGCAAGCTGTCTATTAGTAATACCTCTATTAGTTAAATCCTTTTGAATTTTTTCTAAAATCATACCCCTTGTCACACCCTCTCTCATCTTTTAATATACAAATATACAAAAGCTTTTATATTAAAATAATTTTCTGTAAATATATTCTAACAGAAATTAGAAAAAGTTTCGTTCCAGTATGAAATTTTGTATATTTCTACATTGTTTTCTTAATATTCAGAAAATTTTATTCGTATTTGCTGGTAACTTCTAACTTATTACTAGTTGATATTTAAAAAAAGTATGTGTAAAATAGTTCTTAACGATATGTATTTTAAATAAGAAAATTTTAACAAAAGCCTATTCATTAGTTTTAAACATTAATCATAAAAAAAATAAAACCCCACCGCATCGTTTTTAATTGGATCAGGTCGCCAAACTCAAACCAATTAAAAACTCCAAGAGATAGGGGCTTTAAATTCACACTATAGTTATATGTGTTTTTCTTTAGTATCAAACTTGATACTAAAATTATACCATAACGTATATCTATTGTGAATATAAAACCTCTGTTTTTCCTGTTTATTTGTGGTGGAAAAATAGGAGGTTTTTTCATGCTACTAAATAACTTTTTGCTAAGTACAGCAAAACGAGAATTAAGTCCACACCTGGTTCATGTTCCGCGAGGTGCTATCAATAAAACAGTACAAAAAGTAATTAAAAATATTGATATTATTCTGTTCGATTGTGAAGGTAAAACCACTAAAGAATACTTCGTACAAACACCACGCCGCTATCAGGCATTGGAAGTTGTTTTATCTTACCTCGTACAAGAAGGCTTCTCTCAAATGCGACAAGATCAAATCAGTAAAAAATCGGGTATCTCTGTACCAATTATCAACTTTATCCTGAATTGGTTAGAGGACCTTCAAGTATGCCATCAAATCAAAACAAGACGTCATGGTAAGAAGGCACCATCTATTTACATATTAAGCCTCAATACCAATTATTTAAAAATCATTGAATACTTTAAGCAAAAATGGGCGTTTTCAATTGATATGTTTTCTACATTTACAAAATTTCTATCTAAAAAACTAAGTAAAAAACAGGAGCAATCTACAGAACAAGCCGAAAAACCAACTGTGCCTACATGCCAGGGAATAGACATATTAGATTCTGTTGCTCCTTCAAATGAAGAAGTAGAAGAAAAACAGCCAATAAATGCCCCTGATTTGGGTAAAAAGTTAGAACTACGATTCCGCGAAATGGATGAGTTTATGAGTAAAGATCAAAAGAAACTTTATATGTATATCATAAGTAAAGATACAAATATTACTGAAAAAGATGCTTATACAATCGCATTGCGTATGCCGCCAGACGTAGATTGGGAAGCACGAAAGACTTTTGAGGATTGTGTACAGTTTTTTGAGATAAACAAATCACAAGAAAGTACGCCTGCACATTTCATAACAATCTATACAAAACAGTTAACTGCAAATAGGAAGCGTAGACAGCAACAAGCGAAAGAAAACATAAGAAATATAGGATTGAGAAAATCAAATAAGAGTAAAATCCCGTTTGATTTATTCAAAAAGATGCTCGATCCAAACGCTTAAATCGTATTTTTCACAAAAAAATAATTGTTTTATAGCCTTGTTCAAAAAAATCCCCCCTAACAAGGCTTTTTGTCATGCCATTCTTTATTTTAATAGATTAAACATATTATCAATCTATTATATTTTTATAAATTAAGGACGTTTTTCACAACAAATCCACTATGAATTTATACCCGAATTGAACCTGCTTTTAAATTAGTAATTAAATAAGAAGAATTTTCTAATCCCTTGTGAGAGTAAGGCTTATTGAGCAAAAATAAATCCTAATGTATTTAATTGTTTTAATTTTTTTAAAACAAGGTTTATTAATAAAAAGTATCCTATATTGGGAGTTTCTTTTTTTATAAACTTCTACATATCATCACTAAATTGATCTATATACGAAAATAAAATCCTCATTTCCTCTTAATATGCAAATCTACAACATTTTAGTTACTCAACATATTTCCGAACAAACACACTATTTATGAGTAGCTTTATTCGTTTATTTTCCTACATATCATGATAATCTTTTATCTATTATCATTTCTAATCCTATCTAAACATACAGCAAAAATACTGATGCCTATGTTATGCCAAAGTGATGCAAATATGATTCCTATGTAGTGTATACATGATGAAAGGCGGCATCATTTCGGCATGAGTGCAAAGTCAGTTTGATATATGTAAACTCTAGCTTTTTTCTACTTACATAAAGAAAAAGAAAAACGAAGCTCTCCTGGTAAGGGTATCTTGATTCAGCTATGAATCAGATTCCGTTGCCAGGCAGATTTTCAAAAAACTACGTAGGCGGGGCGGCGGCCATTCCCATTCCTCGCCTATCGTCCTTCCTCAATCTCGGCCCATCATTCGCCTTCTACACATTCCCGTACATCTATATATCCCCCTATATCACAACTACACGTCCTCTCTAGCCAGGCCCATATGTCTCCGCATAGCCCCGCAATGTCTCGGCTATGGCACCCCACACAAGCTCCCTCGAAAAACGTCACGACCTAGAATCCCCTATTGCTTGTTTGTATGGTTCTCGTTTATAATTGCGGTACACAATTTTTAGGACAAAGGAGTATATAAATATGACTTGGGAACTTTCCGTTGACGTTTTCCTTGCTGATCTGTTAAAACATGGCCGTAAATCTTCCACCGTTAAACAATACCGCTACGATCTCACCCTTTTCACATCATGGATTCAGAAACACGTCAAATTGCCCCCAGAATCGTTTTTCCGTTCTTTTGATACAAATGTATTAGATAAATACTTAAAAGCTCTTAAAAAGGAACGTGGGGCGTCGATTTCTAATGTCAAACGTGTACGAGGCATTCTGATTAACTTTTTACAATTTCATGGTGTGGCCCAGGATTTAAAAAGTGATGTCTCCCCTCCTGGACTGACTTCTAAACACTTTGCATCAGACAAAGAAATTAGAAAGCTATTCCGCGTCATGCGTAGTTATAACGGGTTAACCGACTACCAGGCGTCAGGCAGAAAGTTTATTCTGGAACGTAACCTTTTATTGATCCACTTCATGTTAGATTATGGGCTATCTATCCAGGACATTCTCACGCTATCCATGCATGATATACACTTTGGGAGTAATACGATTACCCCAGGAGGGCTACACGCCCACAAACGATCCATTACCCTTTCAAAAGAACATGTAAAACTTGCCTTATCGTATTACAACAAGATTCCTAGCCTTGTAAGGCCACGCCAACAAACGGGCGATCCCTTCTTTGTAGCGTTTGATTTCGGCCCGCAAACGTTCCGCTGGGATTATGAAAACGATCAACCCGCCGCTTTAACTCGAATCGCTGTACAACGCATGTTACAAAAAGAAACGAAACGAGCTGAAATCCATATAACGCCTACTATGCTACGGAACCGTTTTATATTAAATGCGCTACAGAATGGCATGAAACCCATTGAAATTAAAGTGTACTTGGGATTAAAAAGCATTGAGGCCCTCCATAGATACGTTCAATTCTGGAATAAACAGCAATAAAAAGAGTTTTATATAAGCATAAAAAAAGCCCTGGTGCCCAGCAAAACTAGGGCTTTTTTATGCTATTTGTTAGCCCTGAAAATATTTTCCGAAAAATTAAAAATAAGTAAAAAAACGCTTGTTTTGTGCGCTAGCGCATGATAAAATGAAATTAAGAAATGCGCTAGCGCATTAAAATAAAACAAAAAAAGGAGTTGTTGACCATGGTTTACTTCCAAAGCGTCACTACCTTAGAAGAACTGAAAAAGCAATATAAGAAACTAGCAAAAAAACATCATCCAGACTTAGGCGGAAAACATGAAGACTTTATCGCATCAAAGAAAGAGTATGACAGACTTTTTGAACAGCTACATAGTAACTCTGAAAAGCAAAACACTGGGGCATACCAAAACATCATAGATGAACTTATCAAATACGATATTGAAATTGAGATTATTGGGACCTGGATTTGGCTCACAGGAAACACTTACTCATTGAAAACTGAATTAAAGCAACTTGGATTTAAATGGGCATCTAAGAAAAAGGCTTGGTATTGGTACGAAGGAGAGTATAAGAAGTTTCATAACAAAGACTTCTCACTCGATGAAATCAGATCAATGCACGAGGTAAAGCGAATTAAGAAAAACAAGCCGAAACTTGAAGCATAAGAGGGGTTTTCCCCTCTTATCTTTCTAAAAAAAGGAGATGCCCACATGTATATAAATGCAAATTGTGAAAAATTCAAGCACATCTATGATATGAAAAGATTAAAGAGTTATAGTGATATGGTGGATCGGGACATAGAAAGATTAGAAGAAATTATAAAAAAGCTTAAAAATTATCAAATGGATATCTACGATCACGCTCAAACTGTTGCAAATACTGAATTTAAAAGCGTTGTGACACTTGTTAGAAGAAGAGATTATTCTACAAATCATGTGAAATACCATGTACAACTAGAAATGCGGCCAAACGTCAGTACAGATTATATAGAAAATGAACGGGTGTACGGTTTTTACAAACATGAAAAAATGTTTACAGGTAGAGAACGTCACCTGGCTTTAAAATATGCGGATGAGCTTGCAAAGCAATATCATTGTGAAATTGAAAGGATGGGATTTTATGCAAAGAAAGTTTAGGCTTCCAGACGATGTCTGGGAGCAATTTCTAAAAAAAACTAGTGCCCCAGGCGAAACATTACGTTTATTAGTGATTAATTACAATAATGATGATAGCGACCCATTAGAAGAAGTCATGGGCGTTGAAGAAGCCGCCGAAAAATGGGATATGCCATCAGGAACAATTAAAAATTTATGTGCCGCGGGAGAAGTGAAAGCAAAAAAAATAGGTAACAGGTGGATTATTTCAAAAAGACAGTCGGCTCCACGATCTAAGAACAATTAAACTATGTGAAAATCAATAAAAGTCAATACAAATGAATACAAGTGAATATGAATAAATACGTAAAATACTTGTATTTGAATGATTTTTATAGATTTTTACTGATATTTTTGTATTGACTTGTATTAAATTATGTTAATTTGTATGTGATTGTATTGACTTTTTAGAAGTGTTTAGCATATAATGGAATTAAGAAAATCGATAACAAATAATCTTTAGGAGGTTTTTATATATGGTAATTCTTAAAGCTGGTGCAGACGCAGGGAACAGTGGTTTAAAATTAAATGTATTAGGGCATGATCCTTTATTCATACCAAGTATTTATTCACATCATATTGGAGAATCAACAAACATTTTGAGTGATGAGGATATTTCTGTTGAAGATTTAGAAAACAACATTGATGTTACAATTTCATCACCTACCTTAAAAGCAAACAATCTGCGTTACATTATTGGTCAAAAAGTGATTGATGAAAACATTAAAGGTATTGAAATGGAAAAGAAATCGGATAAATCGAAAGATGATCTTGTGCTACTTGTTACATTAGCTGGTTTAGCAATTACAGCTATGAGAAAACAACCAAATAAAGATAAAATTGATGTTACTTATGATCTTTCTGTTGCATTACCTGTCGCAACAATCACGCCTCAAACAGCACAAGAATTTGTAGAACGTTATATGAATCATCATACAGTGAAATTCCACCACCCAAGCGGACGTGAAGTAGTAGTTAATATCCAAATTGAATTTTGCAAGTGTTTACCAGAAGGCGCGGCGGGATCATGGGGAATCGTTTATGATGAAAAAGGTAAAACCATCAAAAGAAAAGTAGAAGCTACAGAAGGCAAAACAACAGAAATAGACTTTGTTGACAAAACAATATTATCTTTCGATATTGGCGCTGGTACGACAGAAGAAGTTGTTTCTCATGGTGTTAGTTTTAAACATAAAATGAGTCGTGGTTTACCATATGGAGTGAAAGAAACTTTACTTGATATTATCAAGGTTTGGAACTTAAACAATAAACAAAAGACAATAGACAGTATTGCTGAATTTAATGCAATTTATCTTGATTCTGAACATCCTCGTCATATTCGTTTAAAAGAGGCATCACGTGGCGCATTATTAGGTTTAGCAAATCGAATTGCAACTGATATTATTAATAAAATTGATGATATGAAAGATGATCCGTATGTATTCATTTATGGTGGCGGTGCCGCAATCGTAAAAGAAAGCCTACAGCAAATTTTAGAGCAAAAAGGACGTTTAACAAATGTTATTTTCTTAAAAGACCCACTTTTCGTAAATGCACGCGGATTACTTGTGTACACATGCTCTCCAAGATTTGAAGAATTAAAAGAAAAAGCGCTTGCTCCTGTCGGTGAAAAATAATGGCTCGTAAAATATACAAAGCTGGTGATAGAGCAAATGTCTATATTAAGAAAGACATTTCACCAGACATGATTGATTTTATTAACAAACAGAGTGATCTTACAATGTTCTTTTTGTATGCGGCACAACAACTTCATAAACAAATTGGTAATGTAGATGTAGCGGAAATTTTACCGCGTAAATACACATTTACATTAGATAACGAAACACAACCTTTACCAATCAAACACGATGAAGGTTCAAAAACTGTTCATACACCTATTTCGGATCAAACTCATATCGAAACAAGTCAAGAGATAACGAATCCTGGGGAATCCAATGATAAAGAAGAAAATACATCATGGAATAAACTGAATGATTTAGAAGATGATCCATATGCATAATACAATCAAAAAGAGTTGTTCTTTTATAAAAGAACAACTCTTTTTTTATTAAATACACAAGGATTCTATTAAAAAGTGTATAATATTATCCGAAAAGGAGGTGTATGTGACGTGTCACATGACGCCGTAACAGATATTCAAAATGTTTACTGGACCCGCGAGGTTGCTGAATTATTAGGAGTTAAGGAAGGAACTATACGTAAGTATGCCCGTTTATTAGAAGACCGCGGCTATAACTTCCACCGTAACGACCATGACCAACGCGGTTTTTTTGACAAGGACGTTATAATTCTAAGAAAAATACAAGAATTAAGTAAAAGTAAGTCTATGACGCTAGATGATGCCGCAAATGCTATTATATCAATGAATCCTCCCAATAATTTAGCACCCATTACGCCCCCCGTCACAGACGAAAATGAGCATTATATAACGCGTTATGAAAATGTAATGAGCGTATTACAAGGTTTAACACAAGAAAATAGTGAGTTAAAGCAAATGTTAGGTGTCATTTCAGATGAAATGATTGAGCAAAAAAAACTATTACAAGAGCAATCCAAACAAATTGAGCAATTACATGTAGAGCTAAAAGAAAGTAAACAAGCTCTTAATGCTCCAAAAGAAAAACAAGGATTCTGGTCTAAGCTCTTTTCAAAAAATGAAGACGTATGATGAAGTTATCATACGTCTTCATTTTTCTTCTAACAAAACAAGATTTGATTCTTTAGAAGGTTCTATCCCAAATTCATTTAATGTTGCCACCAGCAAAAGTATTTGTTTTTCAAATCCATTTTTTAAAGAAATATCAGTAATACGAATCACTTTCCAACCATTTGTTTTCATAAATTTATCTCTTCTTCTGTCTCGTTTGGTTCCTTCTGGTGTTCGATGAAAAGGCCCATCAATTTCTACATCTATTTTTAAACCATTTGGAGAAAAAAACGCAAAATCTAACTTAAAACGTTTATTCGGTACTTTATATTGCACAATTGGATAATAACCCTTAAAGCGCAATGCATCATATACTCTCTTCTCTAATTTATTAGAGCATTTCGCCCTCTGTGTATCATCGTTTGGATTATAGGTAGATGGTGGAGTGAAAATTTGTGCCACAAGAAAAAATACAAGTGTGCATCCCAATACAACTAACAAACCGATCATCCCTTCACGCCCTAATACAAATTTGAGTTAATACTCAAACTGTAATATGTCCAAACTCTTTCTATTTATCCATTTTTCAATTACTTACCTTATACGAGTAAAACAAAAGTGTCCTTATTCATGTTTTCTTAGAATAGACGGATTTGATTTTTTTTGGAAAGCGCCTTGCAAAGATTTGTTGTATGATGCGTAAGTCAAATCTTTGCATTGTATGTATACCTCATTCCAAGTGAAATTATCAATAAATCGTTCGTGTAAATACTTTATGAATCTCGTTCTCTTGTATTTTACTTAAATTTAAGTTGAATTGAATTGTATATGAATTTAACTTCCTGTCCATAATTGTAAATAAAAAAATAAGGACAGGAGAGTGAAATAAATGTTTTTCCGCAAAAATAGAACTAAATTAAAAAAATGGTTAGATCGGCAAGGAATCGAACAACAGGAACTAGCCAAAAAGTCAAAGGTTTCTGTTCAAACCATCAGTAAAGCATGTAGAGATACAAATTATATCCCAAAACCTGAAATCATGAAAAAACTATTAAATGCTATTAGAAAAATTGATCCTTACGCCAAAATCAATGACTTTTGGGATATGTAAAAAGCACAAGAAACAGTATCTTGTGCTTTCATAATTTTACTTTGACTGAACCTACTTGAACCGAAATGTCTTTAGGTTGCTGTACTTGTGCAAGAAAATGTTGAATAGAGGGCGCTTGAAAAATACGGAAATTAGAACTAGAGATTGGATATTTGAGGTCAGTAAGGATTAAAAGTGAGGGAAATACCATATTATGTTTCGGTTGCCAGGATTCTTTTTTCCATTCCATGCTACGATAATACGATTCGTAACGTTTTATTTTCGTTTGGATCGTAGCCTTATTATAAATGGAGTTTTGGACTTCTATAAAAAATGGGCTTTTACGCCAAATGGTAAATATATCGGGTTCCATATAACCTTTTTTGTATTTAGGTTCTACTTGAAAAATTTTCGGTCTTTCGGTTCGTAATAACTGCTTATATACATCCACAATCGCTAAAAAGTGACATATCTTTTGGCTTCCTTTACGAATGGTATTTGGATAGGAGAAATACACGTATGGACGTTGTGATGTATCTACATCAATATATCCTTCGCGGCTTAACCGCTTTGTAACAGTATTACAGCATGTTACTGCATTTTTCACGTTTCTAAAATGAAGGTCAATAATATCATCACGCGACATACATCTAAATTGCTGTAAATGGCCTATAATTTGTTTATCTCTATTCGTTAACATCATCTAACACCCCAAAGACTTTATCTTCTTGATGCTCTTGTTCTTCCTTCTTTACACTTTGTTCTTTAGATAAACGATACGGTTCTATGATTTCTTTTGCCTGGTCCAATGCCAAAAAAGGCGCTTGCACCTTTTTTAAACCATCTAATTTTAAAACCATTTGGCCCGATTGACTTAAATTTTCTGATCCAGGCGTCCCCACAATGTTACTATTAATTAAATCCGCACATTTAAAGCCCATTCTTACCGTCAAATTGAGCTTTAACTTACCATCAAGTATTTTTGCATCTGGACGTTGCATACTGAGCATAAGAAAGATACCAAGCGATCTGCCGACAGCTGATATTTTTTCTATTATGGTGATACATTCCTTTTCGTCCTGTAGCATCGCTACTTCATCAATAGCAATAAAAATATAGGGTAAAGGTTTATCTTTTGTTATTTGATTGAATTCATCAATATGACCCAGCTCATATTCCTCCATTAGCTTTCTTCTATGCAATACCTCTTTCCATAATTTTGATAACATAGTTGTCATTTCATGTTCTTCCATGCAAACATACTTCACGTGCTTCACTCTTCTTAAAAAATGAAACTCTGAATTTTTTAAGTCTCCCAGGTATAAATGTAAATGATTTGGTGACATATGTTGGATTAATGTCGCTAAAATTACACGCACCATACTACTTTTTCCACTTCCTGTTTCTCCCGCAATGAGTAAATGAGGTGTATTTGAATCAACCATATCATACACAATCGCATTTCCGAATTGATCCCGCCCTACTACCACAGGAAGACGATATTGTTTCAATAATGGTTGCCATTGTTTATAACTGTAATCGTAAGGCTGTAAGCTCGCATTAGAATGAAATACATGGAGTACGAACTTTTTAATATCGCCTTCCATCATAAGATTTTCGCCTAGTATTTGTTGAAAACAAAACCATTTCTTATGAATTTGGGCTGGATCAACGCCATTTGGCAATGTAAAAGTGTACCGTACACTTTCTCTCCCTTCGTAAACATCATGAATCGTAGGATAAATGGGGACCTTTCCACCTCGTGTAATATGTTCATCGTATAGCCTTGCTTTCTTAAATACTTCTTCTAACTGATATTTATATTTTTTCTTCTTTAACCACCTTTTCATTGTTCACCCTCCTTACAACATAAGTAAAATGCGAATAAATACATACCCAATTAACCCAATGCCTCCAATTCTTACACCATAATATAGGCTATTAGAAAGGAGATTGGATGCAAAAACATAATCATTTCGTACTAAGTATTTCTCTAATAAAACAGCTCCAATTGTAAGGCTGCCAACTATTCCCAGGGCTACATACGTATGAACGAGCGGTGATGACATATGAAAAAATGTGAACGGACTAATAGGGCCAATACTATATATTTTTGTTTTCTTTTTCTTCTTATACGATTGGTCCATAAAGGCTTGAAAAGAAATAATTTCTTTTCGATTCAGCATGTTTTCCCTCCTAAAAAAAGAATATCGTTAACAAATTGGGTATCCAGTTTAATACAAAGTATATACAATCTAACACCATATGAGAGGTATTCTTAATGAGTTCAAATGTATCAACAGGTACATTTGTTATGAAACTTGCAAGTTCATCTGGTAACTTTCGTATTTCTTGTGCTGTACTGTCTAATGGTTCTGTCACATACCAACTAATCCACCTATATAGGAAATCTGTTGTATCCGTTGTACTCATTGCATTTTGATTAAGTGCATCCCACCCACACATAATTTCGTTTGTTGAACTTCCGCACCATTCTGTAATTTCTTTCATATTTCGAAATTGCGGACTAGGTATGTTGTTCCATCCTCTCGTTGGATCATCCCTCAAATAGTATTTAATTTGATTGCCAATAATCTCATAAGAATTGTTCATTGTTCTCCCTCCTTTTTCTCATTCCATTTCTCCTACTATAAACAAAACTCAAAATGCCCTAAAAACATGTGATAATCAGAGATTTCTTTTGATAGTGCTATCATGATAGATTCTTTGGTTATAAGGTTGATATCCACTTTGGTAATTGCTTTGGTAAAGAATATGTATCGTTGATTGTCTGATATGCAATTTCAAACCTTGTCTTTGCAAATAAACCTTGCTATCGTCCCCAATTCATAAACTTTAATGATACAATATAAGAGGAATTTTAAATTAATTCAGAAAATAGAGGAGGAAACAACTATGTCACTTTTACAGCAACATTTTGAAGAAAGAAGAGAATACATTTTCAATCGTCTTAAACAACCAGAATACATGGAAAGAAGCATAGAAAAAGTTCGCCAAGCTCAAAAAGAGATCAAAAATACAGTGCGAACGATTAAAGATTTGTTACTCTTAGACAAAACAACTGATCCTTGTTTACCAGAGGTCGCTCAATTTTCTCTTCAACACATTATAAATTCAGAGTCATTTGAGAATGTCAAAAACCTTGTTCCATCCTCTATAAAAAAGTTAAATGAAGAAGAACGCGCAAAAGTGTTAGATGAAACATTAAGCGTAGCAAACCAAATCATGAATTTAGAACGTACTGTTTTTATCATGATGTTTAATGCAAAAGAGAAAATCCTCATGGATTCTTATAAGAAAAAGCGTAGATCACAAACAGAACTTCATTATGATGTTGCTGACAAAGAAGGGTTCGACAAGGCTTTTTATGATGAGCGTATTGATTCATTACAAAATGATATTCGTGTACTATCTTTCAAAAAGCTATGTGAAAATGAACCCGCACCAGAAGACTTAGAACTATTCAAACAACGTTATGAAACAATTATTTTGCCAAAAGTACAAGAAATTGTTTCCCAAATTGAACCAAGTTTAATAGATATAGACGTATTTTTTAATCCAGTAATCGAGTATGGTGTAGGAGACATCACTCTAGATGAAATGATTCAAAAACTACACAAAAACCTTTCTCTATTTCACGAATTATCGAAGGTTGAATATTGCCCAACGGTTGAGCTAACCGTAAAAGAATATGTATTCTTAGAAGCTATGAACAGTTCCCAAAAAGGAGAGGAGTTGCAACCATTAAAATGATGTATACACAAGAGAAGTTTTATGAAACGTTAATAGAAGAAAAGAAAGATGTGACGATTTTTCTAATAAACGGTGTCAGAGTACCTGGAAAAATTATCGCTGTTGATAAATTTTCGGTATTAGTTTTCAGCAATGGAAAGCAACAGTTCCTTTATAAACAAGCGATTTCGACTGTTTCTTTATAAAACAAAAACAATACAAAAAACTTTACAATTATAGCGCTTTTATCCTTTTTGAATATATCCCACTTCAAAAATTTACATACATAATGTACTCTATATATAAAAGTTAAGTTTTTTTCCTTTAGGGCAAGGTTGGTTTCAGCCTTGTTTTTTGTTTGCAATTTTTGGGGTACATTTTTTATCAAGATTCTACATAAAGGAGTTTAACGGGGAAAGTGGATATTAGAACGCTACATGACATGATTGAAGATCAAAAAAAAGAATTGAGCTATCTTGTAAAAAATATGGATTTAGCCATCAAAAAGTAATTGATTTTAGTCAAAAATTAGACCTTTTAATTTATGAAGCAATGGGAAAATATCGATTAGATCAAAAAATGATAGTAAAAAAAGAATCCTTAATTCAATAAGGATTCATAACAGAAAGATAAGAGACAGATATAGAAATAAAAAGAATTAATTATATTATAATTCAAAAATATGAAAAGCCATATTGAGAAGAATTTAGATTGAATTTTCTGATTAATTGTTTTAAAATAAAAACGGGTTGTAGTAACAAGCTGTCATTAAACCCCTTACACCAAATAAATTGTCCTTTTTTATGTAGATAGGCTCTCTTGCTTTTCTTGCATGAGAGCCTATCTGCATTCGGGAGCTACCTTTCATTATTATAAAGAAAGAATCCATATAAAACCAATGCGTTTTTTGATATTAAAACGCTACATTTTCTATATCTTATGATAAAATTAGTGATTGAGGGTACATTTTTTCAAGAGAAAAAGGCAAACAATATAAATACTTTCTGAAAGTGTTCAATTCAAGTTCAACAAAAAGCATTTGTTATTCTATAGCAAATGCTTTTTGACAAATAATGACGTTTCTTATAACATAAAAAGGTTGAGTGGGCGAGACTCGATTTTTGTGTAAATTTCATTCATTTTTTAAAAATTCCTACTTTAATGGTAGGAATTTTTTAATATGGAAACTACCGAAATATATTGAGAAATAAGTGATGAGATTGAATTTTCTTATTCTTAGACATAAAATAAATATGAGTTGGAGTAGCAACTAATCTTAACCCTTATACGAAAAAGAGATCGGATATTCCGATCTCTTTTTCCATACATATAATAGATTACTATGTTGCCTAATTACAGTTAGAAACTCACTTTTAGTATATAAAAATTTCATATAAAATCAATAGATTTTTACAAGGTAAAAACTTGCCACTTATATATCTGATTATCTTAGGATTTCATTTTACAAAGAGTTAAAAAGAAAACAAATTACATACGTTCTGAAAGTGTTCAAGGTAGATAAAGAAATGAATGAAATTATTATAAAAATTTCTATTTTTCTATAGTAAAGTATAGCTCCTTTCTTAAAAACTTAACTTTACTATAGAAAAAAGGTTCTGTATAAAAACATGTAGAATTAGCACATATCGCAGTATTTTATAATTGAAGAGGTGATTATGCTGAAATATTTAACAAAATTAAAAAACTCATTAACAGGTCTGAGAGGGTATTTAGAATCCTATCCATTAACTTCATTTTTTGTAATGGCATATTTATTCTCCTGGATTGTATTAATTCCATTTATCTTATCTCAATGGGGTATTTTACCTAAAATAAAAACGTTTGATATTTTCTTTTTTGCCAATGCATTTGCAGGCCCTATGTTAGCAGCGTATATCATGTTTCGAACTCTTGAAGGTAAAGATTCGTGGAAAAAGATCAGAAAAAGCATCATATCTACTAAAATCGGTTGGAAGTGGTACTTAATTACTCTCATCGTTATCCCTGCTGTAATGTTTCTAGGCATGGTGATATTAACTGGAGGTATACCTGCTTTCCGTGGCATTAATTCTGAATTTTTTATAACTTATTTCTTCTCTTTTATAGCTATTTTCTTTCTCGGTGGACCTTTTCCTGAGGAAATCGGATGGCGCGGTTTTGCCTTGCCTCGATTACAATCGAAGTTTGGACCGTTAAAAGCTACATTACTCCTTAGTGTTTTGTGGGCTTTTTGGCACCTTCCACATTTCTTAACGGCTGCACAAAGGGGAGGACCGGGTTCTGATCTTTCTATTCTATATATTCATTTACCAATTTTTATTTTGCTGTGCTTGCCAATCGCAATCATTCTTACTTGAGCCTATAACTGCCATCGCGGTAACTTATTTATTGTTATGTTGATTCATGCGAGTGTAAATACGTTTAGCCTGGCTCAAACTCATTCCATCAACCCTGTTTTAAAGAATACAGATTTATTTGTAGTGATAGGGTTGGGCTTTATTGCTTTGCTTATCCTTATTTTCACACGAGGCAACCTTGGATATAAGCAAAATTCTAATCAGGTAGGATTCAGTAACAGCCAAACTATAAGTGAATAGAAACGAAAACCATAAAATAGTGTTAATGGATTTAGGGCGGTATCCCTACTATTTTAATATTTACGTATCCGATTAGAGCGAGTTTACTATTAAACATAATTATTAAAACTTTAGAAAATAGTAATCACTTGAAAGGCATGTAAGACATGCCTTTCTTTTTTATGTATAATTTATAGCTTAACTTCAAAAGATAGTTCTTTATGCTTATATTCACCCCACAATATTTTCGAACTTTTCCATAGTATTACTAATTTCAATTTGATTATTAATCACTTCTCTTTGTAATTTTTCAGTCACATTCCTAACAATGGTTACACCATTTGTGATACTCTCTACATTTAAATTTATTTTTTTTATTGCACCATCAACATTACTTGCCAATCTTCTTACCTCTTCTGCTACTACTGCAAATCCACGTCCATGTTCTCCTACTCTTGCCGCTTCAATTGCTGCATTTAAAGATAAAATATTAGTTTGGGAAGAAATTTCCTTAATCATTTGAGCAATTTCACTTACTAAGTTAATCTGTTCTTTTAAAGATTGTAGCGCTTTCATATTTTCCTTAGAATTAATGTCGACTTTACTTCCTAAATCTATAGATAAATTCTTTAAATGTGAAACAACTTCTCTTGTTTGATTTTCACGATTTGTAATATCCGTTGCAATTTTTAGAACAGCATCTACTACCCCTTGTTCATTTTTAATTGGAATATAGGTAGCCTCAAACCAAGTTAAATCGCCTTTTTTACCAACTCTTTGAATTTTCTTTTGAAACTTAATTCCCTTTTTTAAATTCTCCCATAACTGATTATATTCTCTACTATTTATAAAACTATGGGGACAAAATTGTTTATGTACCATGTTCTTCATTTCACTGATTGTATAACCTAAAGCTTGTGCAAAATGATCATTTACCCAAATTACCTCTGTATCTAAGTTAAATTCTATCATTGCTAAATTGGATTCCAGTCCAACCAAAATCATTGTTTGATCTAGTACCTGATTGCTTACACTTGATGAAAGATTCATAATAACCTCCATTTATCGTTTACACATATTATAACATTTAATAAATATAATTAATACAATAAAAGGACCTACTTGTATTAACAAGACATAGGTCCTTTTATGATTTAAATGTTAAAAACATAAAAATATTATAAACGAATTTTAATTTACTTTACGCCCACTTGATTCCAAGCATTTTCTACTGCTTTATAGGTTGCACTACCATAGCCATCATAATCAGCTGCGGATTGTAATAAAGCTGTACGAGCTTGTTTAAAATCACTTGTTGGTGTTAAATATGTTGTTAACGCGCGATAATAGATCTTTTCTGCTTTCTCTTTACCAATAGCATTGATTGTCAGATATGCGGCCTTATTCGGAATACCACTATTAATATGTACTCCACCGTTATCGCCTTCTTCAGTTGCTGGAAGGTATTGATAATCTTTCATATGAGAAGGTTGTCCATATTTTTCGGGATTTGATAAACTACGAAGTGCATCTCCAGAAATACCAGGCGTATACACAGCTTCTCCTAAATCCCAGTTTGCAGGATCAACAAAATATCCAAATACATCAGAGAACGATTCATTTAATGCGCCTGATTGATTTACGTAACGAAGATCAGCTGAATACTGTGTGACAGCATGAGTTAATTCATGCGCGACAACATCAAGAGAACCAGAAAGCGGAATAAATTCACGTCCGTCACCATCTCCATAAATCATTTGCTGTCCATTCCAAAATGCATTGTTTACATCCACTCCATAATTCACTCCAGAACGAATTGTTTTCCCTTTTCCATCAATACTGTTACGATTGTGAATATTTTTATAGTAGTCATAGACTTTTCCAGCATTATAATGAGCATCAACCGCAGGTCCTTGATCTTTATTTATCCAAGCATTATCATCATCCAGAAGACGATAGTTAACTGGATAATCTGCATCACTATGATTTACTGTAAATGTTTCAATATAGCCTCCATTCATAGGCTTTGTTGTGTCTTTTAGATAGTATTTTCTCTTTACACTATCAAAGGTTGTATTCAGTTCTTTCCGATCGCCTAATACTCCATATCCATAACCTTTTTGAGGGCTATCTGCGTCTGTAACTGCATTATATGAATCTATGATTGATCCATTTTCTGCATTCACATAGATTTGCCAGTTTGCTCCGTAAGGTTTAATAAATTGCAGTTGCACCTTAAACGTTAGATAATACTTTCCGTCTTTTTCATATACAACTAAATCTGCTTTTTCATTTGTAGATTCTAAGTTTTCTTTTACTTGATCTAATGTATTTCCATCTACTTTTATTAAGGTATCATTTTTTGTAAGTTTAATATGTTTCCAAGCATTTGAAAGAGCTGTTTCTTTTGTAATTTTTGCTTTTGTATTACCTTTCAAACTTTCTGCAGCAGCTGGATGAACATCTCCATTTACTGTTGTTACCTTGCCCTCTTTATCTGTATGAACAATAAATTGTGCACCATCAACTGGTACTTTATTTACAGACCTTGTATAAATATAATGTTTCATACCCAAATCATCAGATTTTACTTCTTTCAGTGTTAGATCCGTCTGTGGATTTACCTTAAATAGTTCTTTATTTTCTTCTAAAAACTCTTTCACTGCTTTTTGAGTTTCTACCTTCTTATCAGATAATTCACCTGAAAGAAATGATGGACTTCCTTGTTCCTCATTCCAATTCTTTTGTTGCACTTCCATTTTATCCATTACTTCTTTTTGAGATGCTTGTTCTTCTGCAAACGCAGTTGAAAAAGGCGCACCTACCATTGTTCCTGCAGCAAGCAATGTAATAACAGTTTTTTTCATACATTTTCCCCCTGCAATATAAGTAAAATAAAAAATATAATTACAAAATTAATTATACAATTACTTTTAAAATATTTATATAAATATGAATAATTGCATATTTATATAAATAAAGTAGTGTCTATTTCTAAAACAAACTCAGAATATTGAAACTAATTAACGGAAGGTAGATTTCTAAAAAATGAGTTAAAGGTATATTTTTGAAGACTTCATCTATAAAAAACGCCTGCGATTTCTCTAGGGGTATTTTTATGATTTATTATTGATTGATTCCTTTTCTATCTACTATTTTCTTATAACAGCCATATTTGACTACCTGTCTCACATTTTATGCTCCTATTTGCTAGCTAGGGAGCATTCCAGAACCAAATTTTAATTGTGTCATATTTATTACATATTAGAATTTCAAGAGGGATTATGCAGATATTAGAATAAATTAAAATAGTATAGAAATAAAATGAAAGGGGCGTTACATCATGGGTTATAAAAAAGTAGTGTGTACTTGAAATTTTAAAAAGTTAAGTAACTTAATTTTTCGTTTTAATAGTGTTTTCAACATATCATATGAGGATGTGAGAAGATGAAGCTTGCACAAAGAATTTTAATTATAGTTGCATTCATTTTATCTGTATGGAATTTTTCTAATGTCAATGATGTGTTTGCCGAAGAAGTTGAATTTTCAGGTGTAACTGCTCCTATCAGGGTAAATGTGCGCGATAATAAAGATTCGACCGGAAATATAATAGATGTTCTTCAAGGAAATCAAACCGTTTACTTCAATGGTTGAGAATATGGAGAGGGTTTAAAAGATTATTGGACTGGAAGTATAGATAATCGCTGGTTTTATTTTTTTAAAAACGGTAAAAAAGCATATGTTGCTTCGGCATTTATAAATGGAAATCCACCTAATTCTACAACAACTATTAAACTAAATGTTCCTAACATTAAACAACAGCAGTCTAATTGGTGTTGGGCAGGTACTTCAGTATCTGTTTTAAACTATTTTGGGCAACCAACTACACAACAGCAATTTGTAGGATATGTAAAGGGAGGCTTATACAATTATCCAGCTACTTCTAGAGAAATACAAAATGGCCTTATTTATTTTGGTTTAACTTCAACAATTAATAGAGGAACTCTTTCTTATGATGAGTTTAGAAGCCAAATTAATAGCAATAAACCAATGATTACACTAATTAATTGGAAAAACGGAGGGAATATTGGTCATTTTCTTGTGTTAGATGGTTATTTTAAAGGTATGAATAATATGAACTATATTACCTATATGGATCCTTGGTATGGAGATCATTATCAACATAACTTTGAATCATTTAAAAATAACGATAGATTTTGGTGGAATGAAACAGTTCAAGGTATTAGTAGAGGATATTAAATGAAAATAAGGAGGAAAATAAGTTTATGAAAAAAATAACGAGAACTATAATTTTAGGCGTATTTTTAAGTATTGCATTAATAAGTATGAATAAAATTGCTCAAGCAACAGATAATTCTAAAGAGTCACCTGAAAAGATAGCACTAAAAGATTATCAAAATAGTAAAAGTGCTCTATTAAAAGACGGCAAGCAACTTTATCAAAATCATAATTTTACGTCTAATTCAACTTTAGAAATATCCACATTTTTTTTCCATGTTTATGAAATACAACAACAAAACATTATAAATAATGACTCCAAAAAGCTATCTGAATATTTATTGCCCACAGATGAAAAATTATGGTTTATTTTAAATAGAAACAATCCAGAGGGATTAATTTTTACAAATGAACAAGAGCCTATACGTATGGGGGGAGAAAAACGTAGTAAAGATTTATATGAAATCTATAGGTCTATACAAACAAATGTAAAACAAATTAAAAAAATTATATATATTGAATTTGAAGGACAAGGGTTATTTATTGTTTCTCACGAAAATGGAGAAGAAGTATATGCCAGTGAGGGGGCTTCTGCTATTTTAGGAGTTCCATCAGCCAAAAAAATTAATTCTGATGAAATCATTTTAAAAATGAAGGAAAGAATTCTCTTATCTCAACAATAAGATTGATGAAGGGACAACAGGGTCTCATTTAGGAAGAAATTTCTTTATTAAAATACTGTTAGTAAAGTAGTTAAAACAGTAGCTGACATAAAAAAAACGAAACCCTTAAAGAAGACTGCAAAAAACTAATTTTACAAAGTATTCTATAGGTTTTCATCAAGTTAAATTTCCTCCTTCATTTCTTTTATGAACATGCTAAAATATTTTTGAAAGCATATCATTATTTATACCCTTCACCAATACGATCACTCATCATACTTCCCCCTTTCTATTGCTTTGTAGCAATGGAAAGGGCTTTTTTTGTGAAGCAGCTTTTACTTTCTTATATGGCATATTGAAGCGATTTTAACTTTTTTCCTTTGTAAAGAACTATTCATACAGATACACCAATTTTATTTTATTGCTTCTCTTGTCTTATAATTTTTCTCCACTCTGAGATGAAAAATTTAATAAATTATTGAAGATTGATAGTTTAAAGCAAATGATTATCAAAAAGAACTGAAGTCAAAATGAACTTCAGTTCTTTTTATTAAATCTTATATTTTTATTTAACTCGACCGTATCCTGCAATATATTTACTCCAATAAGAACTATTTAAACTAGCTTCACCAACTCCAGAATTACTAGCATTATAAAACTTGTTGTTGCCAATATACATACCAACGTGAGTGATACCTGACTTGCCTGAAACTGTTCCTTTAAAGAAAACTAAATCTCCTGGTTGGAGAGCACTTCTAGCGATACGTGTAGTTTTATTATATTGATCTTGTGCTGTACGTGGCAATTTAATCCCTTGTGTCCCATATCCCCATTGCATTAACCCCGAACAATCAAATCCAGTTTTAGGACTATTCCCACCATATTTATATGGTGTGCCTTCATATTTTTTCATGGCTGCATAAATTTTATTAAATTGATTCGTAGTTATTGATTTTGTGGTTGAAGCAGATATTGATTGAATTGTATTTTCATTTTTAGAAATGCTATCAAGTTCATCTGCAGCAGCAAAACTACTACCAGATCCTAGTATAACTCCTATTGTTATTGCACCAAATAAAATTTTCTTCATAAATTTCTCCCCCTATAATCTATTGTAAGATTTTATTCTTATCACCTAATAGATTAATTGTTATATAAAGAGGAGAAAATATAATAAATTAGACAGTATTCTACATATTTTTTACGTTTTGTATTTTTATTAATATTTAATTTTAATGTCTTTGTTTTTTCAATACATTATGAGATTAGATTAATGATTTATGCAATAAAAGTACTAAAAATACATAATGTGAATATTCTAATATCAATTGAGAAATAAAGATAATTATTTTATGTAAAACTTACTTTAACTATACACGTATTTTGTAAAGCTGATAATCTTATTCTTTTCATTTGATAGCGATAAACCAGTAATACCATAAAAAACACATGCTATCACAAGTTCGTCTGAGTTTAACATTTTGTATGTTTTGTAAAATTCATTTCCACTATAATCTTTAAAAATGTTTGAAAATCTTACCTAAACTAGGTATCCTCCAACATCATAATAATCGCATATCAACAATGTCCCACTACAAAACCCACAAACATTGTTTAACAGCGTTTGTGGGTTTTCTGTATGTCCACAAACTTTCATTTGGGAACGTTATTTTAAATGGGATATGTAAAGGCTTAACCCCATTACACTAGTAACACATAGTTAGACTAAATAAAAATGATACTTTCAAAATACCAATAGCTAAAGAACATGCTTTGTTTGAAGTATATTTTATACAGATTTAGAGACTTACTAATTCAGCTAGTTTAGCAGCTATATCTCCGAGTGATTCTTCAGATGTATCTAATCCGCTTCTAGACGCTAATAAGGGACTTATTTCTCTCAAAGCATCATAAGTTGTACCATGAACGATTGGGATTAGACGATCTGTAGCAAGCAATACAGACAACTCTTTATCCGCAACACCTTCATTAGAAAGACGGTTCAGGAAAGCAGGAGTCACTAGTACAATTCCGACCTTTGAATTTACCAACCCCTTATCAATAGCTCGTAATAATGGTTGACCAAGTAAGACATCTTTTTCGCTAAACCATACTGATACACCTAAAGTCTCAAGTAAATCATGTAAGTTTTTAGCAGATTCTTTTCTATCATCCCAGGCATGACATAAAAAAACATCTCTTAAATCTGGTTGAGTAACAGTTATTTCTTCTACTTTGTCACGAATTGGCGTAAGACTTCTAATTTCCGCTGAAGTATAGAGTACTGTGGAAGTAGACTTTGACCAACGTGCTTTAGAATTACGAGCTGCACCTCCATTGCTGATTGAGTTACTTCTTCCCGTATTTTCTGAAACTGAAGAATAAGACGGGAAATAAGTATTGGAACTGTAATAATTACCACGAGAACGTCCGCTACATGCTGGGCAATTTGCTGCAGCACTTGCTGAACTATGTCCCCTTACTGGAGCTGTACATCTAACCATTTTTATACCTCCTGAATATTTATGATTTAGGATTATACTCTTAGAATATATTTCCTATTTTTATAATATCAGAAATAAATATTTTATGAAAAAACTTGTTTGATAAATACTAAATCAAATGCCGCTTATTTTCGTAATAAGGAGCACTTGTTTTCAAAGCCATGTTCAGTTGAATTTTTAACTTTAGTATATGAAATAGCTACACTTTTTTAGATGGACCTCAAAAATAAAAAGCTCTTCTATCATTTAGATAAAAGAGCTTTGGTGGGGAATCAATTAATTTCCAGTAAAAATGAATAAGTTTCTTGAGTTCTTTCTGTAAAATATCTATATATATTGAAAAATAATATATATGTTTGGAATGTACATATAATTATACATAACTATTAATTATAAGGAGATCCATCCATCTTATTTATTCTCCATCATTTTTTCTTTTTAAAGTGGCTTAAATATGAATTAATGTGTAATTTCTATATAGCAAAGAAAAAACACCTACTTTTATAGGTACTTTATTGTATCTGATTAATTGTATATCTGATTGCAATTGCTATTACCCCTAAAAGTAATATGCCAGCTATTACTTCACCTGGTGTTGTCCAATTGAACATACTCTTCACCCCCTACTCTAATAATAGGGAGGAAAGATTACAAATATTTTAAAATCCTATTATAATAATGTTATTTTTTGTTTATATTTGTTACAAAGAGCAGAGCACCTGCAAACTTGCAGATGCTCTTGATAATGATTTATATAAGTAAGACCCAAAAATATAATAAAATTCCTCAAACATGCGTTTAGGTAAATAAAAAGAACCCACTGAAGTTTGGGTTCTTTCAGAAGTGATGATGTTTTCTCGGCTTAGGAAAGTGAGAAAATGCAAAAATATAATACATCGAGATTTAGAAAATTTCAATACTTAAATTTGAAGTTAAAAACTCAAATTTAAAAGAAAAGAGAACTCGATTTTACCCCGTTAAGAATAAATTAGCTCTCTAATATTCAAGGGACGCACGGATTGTAAATTAGTTGAACGTTACTCCTCAAAATTATATACCCTAAAAATTGATGTGTTCCCAATCTGGAGGTTCTCACCATATTACAAAAGAAGATATCCATTCAACAATAGAGAAAGCAAAAACCTGTTTGTAAAGGTATACCTTTATAAACGGTAGGCCTATATCTACGAAACACTGAAATATCAAGTTTATAAAGGTGATGCAAGTGATTTTATAAACGTTTATTTTAAATGAATACCTTTATAAACAAAAGTGGTATAATTGTGGTAACAAATGTAAGGAGAATACCAAACGTGGCGAATATTTATGGATATATACGTGTAAGTACAAAAGAGCAAAATGAACAACGTCAATTACATAAGATGATGGAACGAGGGGTGGAAGCTCGACGTATTTTTGTCGATAAAGCAAGTGGAAGACATTTTGATCGTCCTCAGTATCAATTATTACGAAAAATATTAAGTAAAGGTGATATTGTTTACATAGATGCTTTAGATCGTATGGGTCGAAATTATGATGAGGTAATTTCGGAATGGAAGTACATAACAAGAGAATTGCAAGCAGATATTGTTGTTTTAGAAAATGAAACGCTGTTTGATAGTCGTAAGTTTCGCGATATGGGGGATATGGGACGCTTAATGGAAGATCAATTTTTATCTTTGCTTTCCTATGTTGCAGATCAAGAACGGAAAAAGATTCGTCAGCGACAAGCCGAAGGGATTGCTGTAGCTAGATCTCAAGGAAAGCATTTAGGACGTCCTCCATTTAACCTTTCAACATTAAGTCAAAAGCAACTATTTATAATAGAAGAAACTTATCCAAAGTGGAAAAAAAGAGAAATAACGAGTGTTAAATTTATGGAACTACTAGAATTTAAGAAAAATACTTTTTATAAGATACTAAAAGAATATGAAGGCAACAAATTACAACCTAAATAAAAAGATACCTGTTACCCTTGCAATAATTTCAAGGGTAAACTATTGCATCTAACATTTTACAATCTTCTATATTCTTTAATATAGGAACCATAATCACAAGCAAAAGGGGAAGAATATTGGTGGTTCTTCCCTTTTTGCTTATTTTTTAAAGGTTTCTACTCTAATACAATAAAAAAAGAACTTGTAGAAATCACTACAAGTTCTTTTTGGGGTTGAAGCGAATACACAGGACACATAAATTATCCCATTATTCATAACGCGGAAACCACATTGATCACAGAACAATTCCATTATATAACAATATTCAGAATCTTAGCGTTTAAAAATTATTTAAATTCACAAGCGAAAGTCCGTCTTTCTCCTAAAAATCTCTCTTTTCTTAAAAAATATACCCAAAAGGATTCCTAATGGCATAACCTATCTAACTTTATAGACTACACCACTATTGAAAATTCTTTTTATTAGGTAGTTTTATAATTTTTATTTTTTAAGTTTACTAGATTTACTATAAATGCTACAAAAAATCCGACTGATAAAATAACTCTCAACCAATCAAATTTATGATCTGTATACAGTAAAGAAATAAATTCCAACGTATTAGTTGTAAATAGTATTCCAAATATCCACATGTTGAATTTTAATAGTTTTAAACTCTGCATAATATTCACTCCAATTTTTAAATGATTATTTTTATTATATAATATAAATAGGAGAGAATTTAATAATTTAAAAATCTTTATATTAATATTTTAATAAACTTTGATAATCATGGTTATATAAATTATTTAACTTTGGATGAAATCCATTTCCCTAAATTTTTTCCCCATTTAGTTGGATAATATGATAAGTTTGTGCTTGTCGATACAAATTTAACATTTCCACCATTTATATTGAACAGTTCTTTTTTAGTTAGTGAAGTAAGTTTTAATTTATTCATCAGTATTTCCCCTTATTTTATAATAAAAAATACAGAATTATAATTTATTACACATTATAATTCTGTATTTGATTAATTTGTAATTAGATAATACTTATTTTTATACTACTAGCAATCTTTTCTAGATAAATTTCCACAGTATTTATTTCTATTTTTATTGTAGTTATCAGTTGCTTTTTTATACTGTTTACCAACTTTCCCAATCCAATATCCAATACCTTCATAAATGTCATCTGCACTGCCACCGTTAGTGTTTAACATTTCTTGATCTGTAAGTGAATTTAACTTTTTAATTGTTTTCATTATAAATCCTCCATTTTATCTATTTATATATTACGATTAACAAAATATTAGTTTAGCTAAAACTAATATTTTAGTTTTGGCTCCAGCCTTTTTTAATTCCTTTTCCAACATGATATGCTGCATTTACGCCTGAAACAACAGTCATAGCAGTACCTACACCTGGAATAAATTTTGTTACCACTTTTGTTTTCCAGCCTCCGCCTTCAACCTTTAATAGCTCTTGATCGTTTAATTGCTTTAGATTTTTAGTTGCATTCATAAATCTATACCTCCTTATATTTTGTAAAAACGATATACTTATATTATACTGATAAGTGGTCTGATGTCCAACTTTTTTTTACAAAAAGGATTTTTCGGATAATTATTTTATTTTAGAAAGTAGGAAAAGGTTTGAAGAGAAATTTTAAATGTATTAAGCAACATGATTTAAAAGATTGTGGTCCAGCTTGTCTATCCATGATTGCACGTCATTATGGATTTACGATGTCCATTTCAAAAATTCGAGAAATTGCAGGGACTGATTTACAAGGAACCAATATTAAAGGGCTAATAGAAGCTGGGGAAAGATTGGGATTTGACACCAAAGGTGTAAAGGCAACAGAACCAGAGGCTTTAAAAGAAATACCTTTACCAGCTATAGCACATGTGATAGTTGATGGTGGATTACATCATTATGTGGTAATTCATAAAATTAAAAAGGATAAAATTTATATTGCTGATCCAGGTAAAGGACTTACTACTTATAATTTTGAAGAATTTTGTCAAATATGGACAGGAATTCTTGTATTGATACAACCAGGGCATAAATTTAAAAAGGGGGGCGTTTCTCAAAGCACACTTACCCGATTTTTTTCTTTATTAAAAAATCAATCTAATTTATTAGTACCTTTATTTTTGGTTTCTATCTTCTTTAACTTGTTTGGTTTTGGAGGAGCATTTTATTTTAAGTTTTTAATCGATGATATTCTTGTAAATGATTTGATACAAACACTTCATATTGTATCTATAGGTATTATTATTTTATATATTTTTAAGGTACTTCTTTCTTATTTTCGTTCGTATTTAGTTTTATATTTTAGCAGAAGAATTGATATAAAATTAATGCTTGGATATTATCAACATGTAGTGGGATTACCAATGAATTTTTTTGAAACAAGAAAAGTTGGAGAAATAATTTCCCGATTTATGGATGCGAGTAAAATACGTGATGCATTATCAACTATAACGGTTACATTAATGATTGATACTCTTATGGTAATATTGGGCTCTATTTTATTATTTATACACAGTCCAATTTTATTTGGGATAACTCTTTTACTCATACCTTTTTATATAGGCATTATACTCATATTTCATAAACCATATCAAAATATGAACAGAGAAGAAATGGAAAGTAATGCAAAATTAACTTCATATTTAGTGGAATCTCTAAGCGGAATTGCAACAGTCAAATCTTATAATGCTGAGAAAGAAGTATTTTTTCAAACTGAAAGTAAATTTGTTAATTTATTGAAATGTGTATTTAAATTAGGAATGCTATCTAATATTCAAGGTTCTATTAAAATGGGCCTTGAACTAATTGGTGGCGTTATTATTCTTTGGGTTGGCGCTATTCAAGTGTTAGAAGGAAATATGACTATTGGTGAATTGATTACATACAATGCCCTTTTAGCGTATTTCTTAGATCCAATTGAGAATTTAATATCTATCCAACCAACTATGCAATCTGCTTTAGTTGCAGGGGAAAGATTAAATGAAATATTTGATTTAGATGCTGAAAAAAATGAAAAAGAACATAATAAGGTTTCTCCTAAGAAATTATCTGGAAGTATTCAATGTTTGAATGCTACATTTCGTTATGGAACACGCAATAATGTTTTAAATGATATAAGTTTTACTATTCAACCAGGTAGTCAAGTTGCCTTTGTAGGAGAAAGTGGTTCTGGAAAAACAACAATTTCAAAATTACTAATGAATTACTATGAGCTAAATCAAGGTGATATATATTACGATGATTATCATATTAAAGAGCTAAACCGAACTGCTTTACGAGATCGAATTGCATATGTATCTCAAGATTCATTTTTCTTTAGTGCTTCTATTTATGATAATTTATGTTTTGGATTAGAACGAAAAGTTAGTTTAGAAGAAGTTATTAAAATATGTAAACAAGCATCTGCTCATGATTTTATTAGTGAATTACCGTCACGTTATGATACTTTGTTAGAAGAAAATGCTTCTAATTTATCAGGCGGACAAAGACAACGTTTAGCAATTGCACGAGCCTTATTGAAAAAACCGGATATCATAATCCTAGATGAGGCTACAAGTAATTTGGACTCTACGACTGAAAAAAACATTACCGATATGTTAAAACAATTAGAATCAGAAGGAGTAACTATTATTATGATTGCTCATAGATTAAGTACAATTCAACATGCACATCAAATTTTTGTAATGGAAAAAGGGCATATTATAGAGCAAGGTTCTCATGAGGAACTGTTATTAAACAAAAATAATTATTATATTTTGTGGAAAAACCAAACTGTTCATGCAGAACATATAGAATTACAATCTCAGGTAGCACGAGGTATGCAGCATGAGTAAGATTTATTCTTTTGATCAATTAACAGATAGTGTGGAATTATTAGAAAGAAAGCCACCTCGCTTTATAGCTGGATTATTGGGATTTCTTCTTATAGCTTTATTCGGATTTATAATTTGGGCCTATTTTGGAAAATTAGATATCGTGAGTAAGGGAATTGCTACAATACAAGGTAAATCCGCGATAAGTGTATCTCGTGCTCAAATGACAGGAAATGTAGAGGATGTTGCAGTCAAAATTGGGGATGAAGTGAAGAAAGGTGACACCTTAATTCAATTAAAAAATTCAGAACTAGTAGATAAGGAGAATCAGGCAAATCAAATTGTTCAACATTTAGAAAAACAAAAAGAAATGTTAGAGCAATTAAAACAAAGCGTTCAATCCCATAAACCTGCTTTTTCAAATGAAGTAGATACAAAAATTAAAGAGGAATTTAAGGCATATGAGCAAGCTTATCGAACTTTGCAAAATGAAAAAGAAAATGAAATAGAATTAATATCAAATAGTAAAATATCGGATGAACATGATTCTACTTTACAAGGATTAATTGCAGAAAAAGAAAATATTGAAAGAGACATACAATCTATAAAAAAACAAAGAAAAAGGGAAGATTCCCTAAAAGAACAACAACAATTACTAGATGATAAAGCAGATTCTTTAAAGTTCCAACAAATTAGTGTTGAAAAACAAATTCAACAACGAAAAGAAATTTTAGAAAGTGATAGAAAAAAAATTGATATCACAAAAGTTGGTAAACAAAAAGAAAAAAAAGATGCTTTAAATCAGTATAGGGAAAATACGGTAATCTCAGTTAATCAACGAATTCAATCTTTAGAACAAGAAATATTTATGAAAAAACAGGAAGTAACATCATTACTTCAGCAAAATCAAACAACAACCATAAAGGCACAAAAGGATGGAATTGTACAATTTCCCTCTATCATACAAAAGGGGGATTTAATTGATCCTGGTCAAGAAATAGTCTTTATTATTCCAAAAGAAGAAGAAAAAAAAGTGAAAATTTTGTTACCAGCTGATGAAATAAGAGATATTAAAAAAGGCGATAAAGTACAATATTCTTTTAAATTAAAGGATACTGATAAACAGACAGGTACATTAACTTATATATCTACACATCCTACCTTTGATAAAGATTCTAAGAGTTATGTATACGAATTAGAAGCCAGTATTGATACAAAAAAATCAAAAGAATTACATGTAGGAATGATTGATAAAGCGTCCATAGTAACAGGAGAGGAAAAAATTTGGAGATTAATACTTAAAAAGTTAGGATTTATATCTTAATTATTTAAAAATTGATGTAGTAATATAAAAAATTGAATTTTTATATGCTGATTTCACAAATTCACTGACTTTCTTCATTAAACACATGATCTTAAGCTCACTGACTAAAAAATATTATTGGATAGAAGTTTTTGAGTCCTGCTTGTGTTCATCTCGAAATAAAATAATACTTTTGTTTTACGATACTATTTAGATAGTTTATCTGACAAAAAAAGATGCCTATTGGCATCTTTTTCCCTTTTTATTTCATTATATAATTTGCTGTTCTCTCTTTAAATCATCATTTTCCCAGCATTCTGTATTTTTTAAGTTAGGTATAGTACTTGCATGAAAAGTTGGATTCTTTCCTTCTATACTCTGCTTTTTATAATCTTTTAATGAAGCATATACATATTTACCAAGAAGTGTAATGGATATTAGATTCGTAAGAACCATTAGGCCCATAAAGAAATCTGCAATACTCCAAACCGTTTTAAGTTCCACAACTGATCCAAATAATATCATACCTATAACTGTAATACGATAAATTATTATCCACATTTTATTTATCTTCATAAAGTTAATATTTGTTTCACCATAATAATAATTTCCTAATAATGAACTAAAAGCAAATAGGAAAATAATAATTGCTAGAAAAATATTTGCCCATGATCCAATTTGTGAACTTAAAGCTGCTTGTGTTAATTCGATTCCTTCCAAATTCTTAATTTTATGCATTCCAGAACACAATACAATTAAAGCTGTTGAAGTACATATTAAAAACGTATCTATAAAGACACCTAATGCTTGAATAAGGCCTTGTTTGACAGGATGTGTTACATTGGATGTTGCGGCAGCGTTGGGGGAGCTTCCCATACCTGCTTCAGTTGCAAATAGACCTCGTTGAATCCCATACTTCATGGCTGCTGCTATACCACCACCTATAACTTGATCTAAACCAAATGCTCCTTTAAATATCTCTAGAAAAATATCTGGTAATGCATAGAAGTTTTTTATAACAACAAAAATTGCTACTCCAATGTAAATAATGGCCATTGGGGGAACAACCATTTCTGATATACGTGCAACACTTTTAATCCCACCAAAAATAATAATAGCAACTAACATGGCTAATAAAGTTCCTACAATATAACGCTCCAACCCAAAAGCATTTTCAAATGCTAAAGTTACTGTATTCGCCTGTACCGAATTAAAAATTAACCCATAACTAATTGTAATCAGTATTGAAAACCAAATACCCATCCAACGTTTATTTAAGCCTTTTTCCATGTAATAAGCAGGTCCCCCTCGAAAACCTGACCCATCTTTTATTTTGAAAATTTGTGCAAGTGTACATTCTACAAAACTAGTAGCAGCTCCAATAATAGCAATGAACCACATCCAAAATACTGCACCAGGTCCTCCCATTGATATAGCTAATGCTACACCAGCTAAGTTTCCGATTCCAATTCTAGCAGCTGCACTTAAACAAAATGCCTGAAAGGGAGAAATACTATCTTTATTTTTTGTTTTTTTGTTGAATCCACCGCTTATTAAACGTATCATGTCCCTTAAGTGGCTAATTTGTACAAAATTAAGTTTAAACGAAAAATAAAGGCCCAATCCAATTAACATAGGAATAAGAATATATAACCATAAAATATTATTTGTTAACTGAAGGTAGTTGTTAAAATTTTCAGTCATCTATTTCACCTATCTTTCTTTATATATTAATATAATTATATTTGAAACTCATAGAGCAATCAATCTGCTTTCAAAATAATTATTCTTGTAATTACATTTGCGATAAAAAATAACACCTACATTGTAGGTGTTATTTTTTATCATTTAGGCTTCTAAAATGTTTCGTATTTCTTCTATGCGTAAATTGGTAAACTTTGCAATATCCTCTATTGGCATTCCGTTTTTGTGCATACCACGAATAAGCTGTATTTTCCCTTTTTCAATGCCCTTTTCAATCCCTTTTTGTTCTGCATAAGCAAACTTTGCAGCCTCATCCATAAGAGCTTTCTCCCTTGCTTCATATGCTTGTCGGAAAGAAGAATCTTGACTCATACGTTCCCATTTATTCATGGCTTTTTGTAAAATAGGGTCTTGGTTCATCGCAATATCCTCCAATGTTTGGGTTAAATGTTCATCTTCATTCGCTGGAAGTAGTAATAACCAGCGAACAAATGAATCTTCCCAGGGATTTACTTGTTCATTCCGCCACTGTTGCATGAGTTTTGGAATCTCCACAATATGAACTTCAATATCATCACTTAACTTCTT
>NZ_JAQFUL010000056.1:0-34337 GCF_027716265.1 Bacillus cereus group sp. Bc031 | reverse complement strand
GTCTTTTTTAAATAAATAGTACTTTGATAACTAAAAATTCTGTTGTTTTTCAGTTGACATACTACCGCAGGTCTTTTCCTTTATTAATATTTAATTCCCACCAGTTAACAACCATATTTTACCACAAGTGACCTATTAATAATATTTCACTCCATTTTTTACATGATTTTGCATAAACCAAAATTAGGAATAATATATAAATAAAAGAGATGTTTTTGTGTCTTTTACCATCCGATTTCACACTGGTATTACCAGCACTTGCTATTTCCCACCATTTGTTGTAAGATAGTAATTAAGGTCAATTTAACAGTATATTTTCTTTGCATATTATCAAGTATCAATCAGGAACATTTTATATTCCTTATGGGTTTTTGATAATATGTGAAATTTTATTTTTCATTCAAATAAGGCCGAACATATTGTAATCTTTTTAATTTTTAGGAGGCATTACCATGACATTAACAGGTAAAGTAAAATGGTTTAACAGCGAAAAAGGTTTCGGTTTCATCGAAGTTGAAGGTGGCAACGACGTATTCGTTCACTTCTCAGCTATCACTGGCGACGGCTTCAAATCTCTTGACGAAGGTCAAGAAGTTAGCTTCGAAGTTGAAGACGGTAACCGTGGACCTCAAGCTAAAAACGTTGTAAAGCTATAATTCAAACAATAAAAAGGTTGTTACCAGCACGGTTAACAACCTTTTTAATATATAACTAAAATTTTTTACATAAAAGGAGTGGTTACATGTATCGCAATCGAAAGAACGATGTAGCAGAAGTACCACCAGAACAAACCCCTGTCTGGGAATGTGAAGCAGAGGATTGTTTAGGATGGATGAGAAAGAACTTTTCATTTGAAGAAGAGCCTAAATGCCCTTTATGTAAACGTAGCATGAAAAGCGGAGAACGTTTATTACCTAAGTTAGGTTAATTTTTACTTAACCCCTCTTATTTAAGAGGGGTTTTTTATTATAAATTTAAATCTTCAACATCCGTTCGAACTATAGAATACAATAATGCATCATGTTGCTTATTTCCTTGATGAATATATCCACGTAATAATCCTTCTTTATGAAAACCTATTTTACATAACATTTTACAAGAAGTAACATTTTCAGGGTATGTAATAGCACCAATTCTAAATAAGCCTAAATCTTGAAATCCATAACGAATAATTTCCCTGGCTGCTTCTGACGCATAACCATTCCCCCAATAACGAGGATGTAAGTCATATCCAATTTCAGATCGTTTACTCCATAATTGTAAATTATTTAATCCAATTGTACCTATTAAATTATTTGTTTCTTTTAATACAATCCCCCATCGTATTGCCTTTTTCTCAAAGTAATTTTTTGAAAAAGATTCAATCATACGTGAAGCTTGTCCAAATTCTGTAAAAGAATTCATACCGTAATAACACGTTACCTCATCCAATGAAAAGATTTCATATATTTTTTGACAATAAGATTGTTCTATTTCAACTAAACGCAAACGTTCTGTTTCTAATATAGGAAATGCCATAGGATCACTCCTTTCTTTCTACTTATTCATTATAGCAGAAAACATATTTATAATTAGGAAAGTCCTCAATGTCCCATTAATCAAATATTTCAAGAGTAGCCTACCCTCTTAATTCAATACGAACTAAGAGTAACCCTTCTTGCATTTACATGATGCGAAAAATAAAGAGATGATCATAGTACATTGATCATCTCTTTATTCCATACTCACTTTTCCCTTCTAAAACAACACCCTACCCCATACATTTATGGTAAAATATAGTCAATACCTTATTTTATTGTGGAGGTGTAAATTTCCTTTGTATATATTCATCAGCTTATCCCTCTTACTCATATTACTCATATTTTTATTCGCAAAAAAGTTCACTCCAAACTCATTCATGATGACTAGTTTTAAAGGCAATAGCTTTAAGACATTTTCAATCAGCATTTTAATCGCCGCTACTCTTTCTCTTTCATATGGAATCTATCACGCAGCAACATATCAACCTAAACATTTAGATATCACATTACAAAATCAAAACTTTACTGTTTTCGGTAACGTTGGAGAGCTTGGATATTTCTCAGAAGAATTATTAAAAAAAGATACAGAAGTTAAGCTACATTTTGCCTCTTGGAAACCAATGCAATTAAATAATCCAGAAATAATAGTAAACTATCCTTCAGGTAAACAGGAAACATGGAAACCGAACATAACATTACTTCCTGCCAATAAATTAAAAGAGAAACATGGTATAAAAGAGCTTTATCAACTCTCATCATATTCATTTAAAGAATCCGGTAATATAACATTAACGATTACTGAGAATCATACAACGAATAAAAAGATCTCAATTCAAGTAAAATAAATAAAATGTCCCTCCGTTATATTGGAGGGACATTTTATTTATATATGTATGCTATATTAATTTGTCGGTTCATTTAATGTTGCAATTATCTTATTTGCAGTGTTCTTTCCATTTCCAATAC
Source organism: Bacillus cereus group sp. Bc031 (assembly GCF_027716265.1). Lineage (NCBI taxonomy): Bacteria > Bacillati > Bacillota > Bacilli > Caryophanales > Bacillaceae > Bacillus > Bacillus cereus group sp. Bc031. The sequence goes on along the minus strand of NZ_JAQFUL010000056.1, from coordinate 31,851 downwards.
ACGCACCAATACCGACACCGTAATATGAGGCACCTGCTAAGTATACATTAGGATATAGATCCGTCATTTTTTCTTGTAATGTTTGAACTGCTTGATTATGTTCTAAATGATATTTCGGCATTAAATCTTTCCATTTTGTCACTTCAACTACTTCTGGTTCACCTTTAATTCCGAGACTCTTTTCAATATCATATAAAGCGACTCGTACTAGTTCTTCTTCATTATAATTTTTAATCGTTTCATATACCGGATTCGTACTCTTATAAAACATTCTCACTAATAGCTTTTGGTTTCCAGATGTATGTTTCCACTTCCGGCTTGTCCATGTACAAGCATCACAATGTAAATTACTGTTTTCTGTTACGATAAATCCTGTGCCGTCCGCTGGTAATTGTTCATCTAGTATGTCAAATCCTAAGTAAATACTTATAAGTGATGAATTTTTAAATGTATGAAACTGCTCGTTTAACTCATTAGACTGTAATAAACTTTCTGCGATATCATGCGGAGTTGCTAAAACAACATAATCAGCTTGGATTGATTCGTGATTTGCAAAGGAGACTTCATAGCGATTACCTTGTTTACTTACAGCTGTCGTTACAACACCCTTCTTAACAACCGTCTCAGTCAGCACTTCTTCTAAACGATCAATAATCGTAGATAATCCACCTTTAAATGATACGAACTTTTTGTTTCCTGCTGATTGAAACTGCTTTTTATTCTCTTCAAAACCTTTAATAATACTTCCATATTTATTTTTATAATCCAGTAAATACGGTAGTGTAGACGCCATAGTAAGCTCATTCAATTTACCAGAATATACACCTGAAAGCACCGGAGCAATTTGTCTTTCTACTAACTCTTTTCCTAAAAAGCTTTCTAAAAATACAGCAAGAGAAGTATCTTTTGTAAACTCTTTATTTTTCGTTATGAAATCTTTTAAAGCAACAATTTTCCCCTTCGTTGATACTAGCGTACTGCTAAACAACGATCGGGCACTCATCGGTATCCCAAATATAGTGTCAGAAGGAATTGGATGTAAAATATTATCAGAATATATGTAAGAAATACCCGTTTCATTATATACCATTTCTTCTTCTAAATTTAAATCTTTTATAAGCGGCATGACATGTTCATTACGAGCAACGATAGAATCTGCTCCGGATTCCATAATAAAATCCTTTTCTTCTACACTATGGATTTTCCCACCTAAGTACTCTTCTTTTTCTACAAGGATTAAATTTAAATCTATATTATAATCCTTTTTTAATTTTTCTAAATAAAACATAGTAGAAAGTCCCGTTATACCTCCACCGATGACAACAACTGTTTTCATATGTATTGCGCTCCTAACCGATACAATTAATAATTCCTTTATTATTATACCCAAAAGTCCTTATATTCGACTAGCAACTTGCGCATTCTGTAAGAAATTAGACAATATATCCGAATAAATTTTTGGTTGATCATTATGTACTAAATGACTGGCAAACGGAATAACGGCAATATGAATATTTCCGTTTAATTGTTTGAACGTTGTAACAGCTGTAACTTCATCTTCTGAATCTCCCCCAGCAATACAGAGTGTAGGTATTTGAAGATTCGCTACATCACCAATTTCATCGAAAGGATACCAATCTTTAACTTGCCACGATTCAAGCAATGCTTTCCAATCACTTTTTTCATGAATTTGATTCATATACGTTATAACTTCTTCATTTTTCATCAATTGCTCGTGACACTTCGCTTCATACTCCAGAGACTCTTCCCAATTATCCCTCTTAACCGGAAAGATTCCTGAAAAAGTTAATGTTCTCACTTTCTCTGGATACTTTTTTGCAAATAATAAAGCGATTAATCCCCCTAGTGAAACACCCGCTATATGACATCTATCAATTTGTAGATGCTCTAACGTATCATATAAATCCTTTGCAGAACGTAGGAAATAATTCTCCAATGTCCCCCCTGATTTTCCATGGCCTCTTAAATCAGGGCGAATGACTTGATAATTTTGTTCTCGAAAAAATGCTACCTGCTCTTCATATTCTACTAAACCTGTCATACCACCAGAATGTAAAAGTACGATTGGTTCCCCTTCTCCTGAAATGTACGTATGTAATATCATGTATCCGCCTCCTCTAAAACAGAATATTCCATCTATTATTAGTATATAGAATATACATCTGAATTTCCAAATAAAAAAGAACTATAACATTTTCACATCATGTCATAGTTCTTCCTATTTTAAAAACATAAAGTAATTAATCAGTTTGTCTATTTCTTGACTTAATGCCAATACTTTTTCATGTTGAATTCCGTAATCTGATACTAAATATAAAAGTTCTTCTTTCTTTATTTCAATTACTTTTTCCAATTTCACTAATTCCATGTCGTTTTACTTCTCTCTCCAATACTAAAATGTATGTATTTTAGTATAGCCTATTTACATAATTAGTAAAAGTAAAATACTCATGTAAAATCTTACATATTTTAAAATAATATACTAACAACAAATAAATTTATATTTTTGTACCTTAATACAGACCATTAGGCTTCATTACGTATTCATAACAAATCGGAATTTCTCTAAAGTTATATCTTTATATTTTGGAGCCCTCCTAATATGATCAAAGTAACTATATGAGAATTTAAAAACATGTCCAAAATCCCAATCAATTGACAAGCCACCTTTTAAAACAGTTTTATTTTCCATCTTTCTATCCCCCGTAAAAAAATCACTTTATACTCATCCTAAAGATGGCGTCAATACAAATAAAATATGATTGGATTCATCACTCTTATTCAAAAAACGATGTTTCACATTTGGCGGGATACGTACAACATCTCCTTCTTCTAAGAAGTACTCTTTGCCTTCTAACTCCACATAAACTTCTCCTTTCATAACAACAGCAATTTCTTCTTTATCTTCATGTGAATAGTGATTTTCCGTTGTATTTGCTTGTTTATTTAGGTCCATCATTAACATTTCAATACGCGCTTTCATAAAATCTGGTGTTAATACATCGTAAACTATGTGATCGCTATTTTCTCGATATACTTTCTTTCTATCTTTCTTCTTAGAAATGAGTGAATCTGTATCAATCTCATTAATAAATAGTGTAAATAGCGGTACATTTAACGCTTTCGCTATTAATTCCAATACACTTAACGAGGGATTCGCATGTCCTCGTTCAATTTGACTAATTAATGAAGTACTAATTCCTGCATAATCCGCAAATTCGCGAATTGTCATCTTATTTTTCTTACGATAACTTAATACAGTTTGTCCAAGCCTATCATGTATCATAGTAAATCCTTCCTTCGTCCATCATAATATATATTTCATCGCTTTTGTGTTGACTTACTAAACAAAGGCAAATAATCCTTTTCTATCGTCTCCGAGACTTATATACTTACCTTTGTACATTTTATCGTATTTAGTTTATTATAATAGACAATCTATCGGAGGGACAAACTTTGAAATCACCTATTCTTTCATATTGCATCTTATTTTTCGGTGTATTCGCCTTATCAACTTCAGCGATTTTTGTAAAATTGGCAGATGCTCCTGCAACTATCATTGCTTTTTATCGATTATTTTTCGCTGTATTAATTCTGTTGCCATTATTACTTTTTAATCGAAACAATCGAAACGAACTAAAAACAATAACAAGAAGACAATGGGGATTCGGATTCATTTCTGGGCTATTTTTAGCTGCACATTATGTACTATGGTTTGAATCGTTACAATATACTTCTGTAGCAAGCTCTACTGTTATCGTAACGTTACAACCTTTATTCTCAATGATTGGTGGTTATTTTTTATTCAAGGAAAGGTTTACGAGAGGCGCGATTATCGGTTGTCTCATTGCTATTTCAGGAAGTATCATCATTGGCTGGCAAGATTTCCAAATTAGCGTGGAAGCCTTATACGGAGATATTTTAGCATTTATTGCGGCAGGAATTATTACCGCATACTTTTTCATTAGCCAATATGTTCGTAAAGATTTGTCACTTATACCGTATTCGCTCATTAGTTATGGAAGTAGCGCCTGTTTTCTTGGTATATTTGCTTATATGAAACACGAATCTCTTATCCATTACTCTACACAAACTTGGCTATGCTTTATTGGTTTGGCGTTTATTGCTACGATTTTAGGGCAAACGATTTTTAATTGGTTATTAAAATGGATGAGTGCTACTGTAATCTCCATGAGCATTTTAGGAGAAACAATTGGGACTTGTATACTAGCGTACTTTATATTAAATGAGACTATTTCTTTACAACAAGGACTAGGCATTACAGTTATTTTTATTGGTCTTGCATTATTTTTATTACAACCAAATTCTAATAAAAAAGCATGACATTATACTGTCATGCTTTCACTATCCATTATGTACAATTAAACCATCAGGTCTAAAACGACTCATCATAATTTCATTAATAAACTTTCCGTGAGCTTTCAAATTTCCTATCTTTACTCCCTCTTCTACAAATCCGAATTTTTCATATAGAGTTTTCGCTTTAGGATTCGTTTCTAAAACACCTAGTTCTACTCTCTCTAACATTAACCAATTATCAGCCAAATCAAGCATTTTTGTAAGAAGAGCTTTTCCAATGCCTTTATTATGATATTCACTATCTACCCCGATAAACAAATCACCCGAATGAGATCTACGTCCAGGACTTTGGGTTAACCCAACAAATCCTACAACTTCCCCATCATACTCTGCGACAAATTCAAATTGATTTGGTGCTAAATTTCGAATTCTATTTTCCATCGCATCTACACGCATGCTAGGTAAGAAAATCATATAAGGTAAAACGTCATCTTGTATGCATATACGGTGAATCGCTCTGGCATCTTGTATTTCTACTGCTCTTACTTTGATCGTCATATTTTCTTCCCTCCATATTCTTAACAATACATATATTCATTCTAGCCTCCCGCATGAAACCCCTTCTCTCCTTTATTTCTTTATGTTATTTTTATATAATTATTTCGGCATAATATTAGCTTTACGAACAAACTTATCTACATTAACCGGTTAACTTTTTACTTTATTATATAACGCAAGCAGCTTTTCCATTGGAATACCATTTACTTTCATACCGGCTATATCACAATTTTCTATTTCCATATTTTTTAGATTACTACTACTTATCGTACTCCCTTCTAAATCACATCTATTAAATGAAATAGGATATTTATTTTCTCCAAGACTTGTATCTTTAAATTGAACTCCACCTAAAATCACCAAACTAAATTTACTGCCAGAAAGATTTAAATCTGCATATGAAGAACTTCTAAAATTAATATTTCTAAACTTGGATTGACTTACATTACAATTGCTCATATTCATATTCCTTATATTGCTGCCAACAAATGAACTATTTTTTAAATTTACTTGATAATACTCTGTATTTTCCAAGTTGCAGTTTTCGTATTGGCTATTTTTCATGTCTTCATTTTTAAATACACTTTCTTTGTTTGAGCTCGTCCCTATTCTTTTCACGTAACAATACTCATCTTCTGATTCAAAAATTGTTTGGTAACCCATCTTTTTATAAAAATGGTGATTATTAATTTGTCTACTCGATGTTTCGAGATCCCAAATCCTTATGCTTGGATATTCCGCTTCTATTAATTTAATAACATTTGATCCAATTCCTTTCCCTTGATAAACAGGCTCTACAAAAATACGATCAATCCGGCCATATGACTTACCTGAGATCGTAACTATAATTCCCCCGATTATTTTTTCATCCATTATTACTTTATAAGAATCCAATTCTTCGATTGAATATCTCATCATTTCTACTGAAGAATACCCTGGTGGTTGGATGTTATAGTCAATAACATCACCTTGACCACATAACCATCGTTCTGCTTCTTCATCAAATGTTCTTGTCATTATTTCTGTTAATTTTTCAGCATCTAAAATTGTAGCTTTTTCTATAGATATTATTGCCATTTTTGTTTTCCCCTTTATTATTACAAGATAATATTTTTGTAAACAATACAGTTATAAAATAAAGAAAATTAAAATTAATCACTCTACTTATTATTAAACTACAAATCAACCTATATTTTCCACTGTTCTTTAGATGAATAAAAAAGAGACCATGCAATATAAACATGATCTCTTCTATTATTTATTTTCACTTGTATATAATTTAAAATTAGTTTTTATTTCAGCCACTCGTTACAACTATTACTTAACTCCTGTAAATCCTCTATAAATCGACTTGCATGATATCCATCACAAACCGAATGATGTACTTGCAATGAAACTGGTAGCATAACTTTATTTTTTTCATTAAAATATTTCCCACAAGTTATAATAGGTAATAGATAATCAGCATCATTACTAATATTAAGATTAAATCCAGTAAAACTAGTCCAAGGTATGCTAGAAATCGGAAATACATTAGGCGGAGTATTTTCTTTCGTGAAAAGACCATGGACACTAGCATAGTATCTCATATCGTCTTCATAATTTTTATAGAAAGTGCGGAAATCACTTGAATAATCCGTCCATATACTTGAAAAAGACTTATCATCTTTATGAAAGATTGTATAACTCGGGATCATTTCCTCCCAATAGCCTAAAGCTCCTTCATCATTAAAAGATGTTCGAAATTCTTTATGATTATTTACTACTTTAGAAATTAAATATATAAAAACGGGATAAAATTTTACTCCCTTTTGATATACTTCCTCTAATAACATCGTGATATCAACATTAACAGTCATACTAAATGTACATTTCAACTTTAAATAATGCTCAAAATACTGCTCTCTATTCCAATTTTCTCTATCAATTACATGAAACTTCATTTTAATAGCCTCCTAAAATTTTCTTTTTATTTTAGGAGGCTAATTTCCTTGCTTTCACCATAATTGTTCACTCCTAACAGTTTACATTTCACCCTAATTGTTTATTTAATTATATTACATCTATAAGAATCAATTCACATATTTCTGGAAATCCATCCACATACTATAAATAAATCAAATAAAATTTGGAGGATTCATACATGAATAACAAAAATATAAATAAAAAAGAAAATGTTATCGAAAACGCTACACCTATTCAAAATAATAATACTGCCAATCTTACTATCGAAGAACAAGCAATGAACGGCTTATATGGAATGCCAGAAACCGATATTGAAGATGCTGATCATGCTGCATCTGATGATTTGACTTCAAAAAATTAATTACATTGAAAAAAGCCAAGGAAAATATCCTTGGCTTTTTCAACTACGCATCCACTTTTTGTATCTCTTCACTCTTCCTTGAAAGTTTTCCTGGCCAAAAAGCAAAGCGGCCTAAAACGACTGTGATTGCCGGTACAAGTAGTGGTCTTACAATAAACGTATCTAGTAATACACCAATTGCTGTTACAATACCAAATTGAACGAGCACTTGAATTGGAAGTGTTCCTAATACAGCAAAAGTTCCGGCTAAAATTAAACCTGCAGATGTAATGACACTACCTGTTTGTATAACACCATTTTTTACTGCATCCAAATGATTTTGTGTCTTCCTGTTTTTCCATATTTCTGAAACCATAAAGATATTATAATCTTCACCTAAAGCAACTAGAAATACAAATGCGTATAACGGTATTGCACCTTGAATAGCCGGTGCCCCCATACCGAAGTGAAGTAATATCCATCCGGCTCCTAATGCAGAGAAAAATGATAAAACAACAGTTACAATTAAATAAATCATCGCGACAATTGATCGTAAGTAAACAAGTAATAATAAAGCTATAATACTAATCATTACTGGAATAATAACCGCTTCATCACGTTCTGTAATTTGCTTTGTATCATATAATGAAGCCGCTTCTCCGCCAATCCATAGTCGATCTTCTGCATTACTAACCCCAGCATCTTTTAATACTTTTTCTACACGAGTTTTCAATTTAGGGATTTGATCTAATGCTTCAATTGAGTATGGATTTTCAGCTAAAGAAACCTCATACATTTTAATTTGCTTATTTTCTTTCCCCTCTTTTGGCTCTTTCACTGTTTTTACGAAAGAAAATTTCTCTAGTTCTTGTTTAATAGGAAGCTCTTTTCCTTTCGTGTCAACAACAACTTTTGCTGGCGCTAGTTCACCAGCTGAAAAATGATCACTAATTAACGTAAACCCTTCGCGTGAAGGCATATCTTTAGGAAACGATTCTAATAAGTCATACGTGTATTGAATACGTGGTACAAATGATGCCAATCCACCTAATACAAATACAGTAAGCATAATGATTGTCCACGGTCTACGTACTACAACATCTCCAAGTTTTTTACTAAAGGCACCTTTTGATTTTTTAACTTTTACTACTTTCTTTTTCCTTCTTGCTAATTCCTCATTCATCGAAGTTGTTCTCGGTACAAACGGGAAGAATGCAGCTCTACCGAAAATTAATAATAACGCTGGTAAAATTGTTAAAGCAGCGATTCCCATAATAAATACAGCAACACTAAATGGTACTGCAAATCGATGGAAGGCACCATAATGAGCAAGTAATAATGTTCCTAATCCAAGTACAACTGTTAACGCACTCATTATTATTGCACCACCAGAAGCTTTAATTGCAAGTTGCAGCGCCTTATATTTGCTTTCTTCTTCTAACAAGTACTCCCGATATCTCGAAATTAAAAATAAGCAATAGTCCGTTCCAGCACCGAACAATAACACTGTCATGATTGATATCGCTTGGGCATCGACTTTAATCCATCCGTGATCAGCTAAAAAACCGAGTGTAGGACTAATAATGCCGTATGCAAAGCCAACAACAAGTAAAGGTAAAATCGCTAATATTGTTGAGCGGTACAATAAGATTAATAAAACCAATACAAGTAATACAGTAGCAACTAACAATTTCACATCTGCTTGACTAAATAAGCTAACTGCATCCGTTTGAATGCCTACAGGTCCAGATAATCGAACATGTAAACCAGCGTCACTAATTTTTCGTTTGAATGGATCTTCATCGACTTTACTATTCACTATGTTTCTTAAATCTTCAAGATTTCCTTTTAATATATCTGTTCCAGCCGACTTGTTAAAAAATACCGGTGTAACAAATGATGTACCGTCTTTTGAAGCACTTTTTGATAATACTTGTTCCGGGATTGTATCAAATGGTGGTAACGTTGATTGTTCCTTTAAAGGACTAGCTTTTAACTCTTTATAAACGTCTTGTATGAGTTTATAATCTTGTGACTGTAATCCACCATCTCTATACCATATTACTAACAACGGATTCCCCGCATTATTCGGAAACTCTTTTTTCATAAGTGCTTCCGCTTGCTGCGACATAGCTGTTTCGGGTAAATTTTTCGGGTTCGGTTCTTTCGTACTATTTACTTGTGGTAACGTAAATGAAAGTAATAATGTAATAAGAATCCATACCGATAAAGTGATCCATTGCGTATTTTTACTTGCTACAAGCCTCCCTAACATATATAACGGGTGCTTTTTCATAAAAAACCCACCTTCCTTTTTTCCTCCACTATTAATTATATATACTGGTCGGTTAATTAATCAAGAATGAATAAAAATTATGTTATAATTATCTAAACAATACATGTCAGGAGCGAATGGATTTGGAACAAAAACAACGCCCTCTTGGAAGGCCTCGTCAAAATAAAAATACAAAATCTACAAAAGCAACCATTTTAGAAGTTGCAACTCGGTTATTTCTTACTCAAAATTATCAAGTCGTTTCTATGGAGGAAGTAGCAAAAGTTTGTGGTGTTACGAAAGCAACCGTCTACTATTACTATTCAACAAAAGCAGATTTATTTACCGCTACTATGATTCAAATGATGGTACGTATACGTGAGAATATGTCGCAAATACTCTCTACAAACAATACTTTAGAAGAGAGATTATTAAACTTTGCTAAAGTTTACTTACATGCCACAATGGATATCGATATGAAAAACTTTATGAAAGATGCAAAACTGTCGTTATCTGAAGAACAATTGAAGGAATTAAAAAAAGCTGAAGATAGCATGTATGAAGTGTTAGAAAAAGCACTCGCTAAAGCGATGCAATTTGGAGAAATCCAAAAAGGAAACCCTAAATTTGCCGCTCATGCATTCGTATCTTTATTATCAATTGGGAATTTTAAAGATGAAAATGACAATCCTATTCTTACAAATATAGATGAATTAGCACAAGAAATCGTTTCTTTTTATTGGAACGGATTAGGACGTTAAAATTACATGGGTTTCCTTTAATAAAAAAGCATGTTTGTATTTCTTCAAACATGCTTTTTTATCATTTAAGTGTTTTATTTATATACCAACAATTAGACTACACTTTAGCATCCATTATTAAAAAATTATTATCTTCGACTTTTACAAATTTTGAAGTTGAATCTTTATATTCCCCTTACTTAATCCCCCGTGGTAACAAACTACAGATTCAATATCTAGATTTAAATACTTCTTCAAAGACTGCCGTGCTTCCATAATATTTAAAGTTGTTGGAGCATGAACTCCTCCTAACACTCCATTCACACTATACATCGAGTCTCCAGCGACAAGTATTTTGCTTCGTTTCAAATATAAACTAATATGCCCCGGAGTATGCCCTGGAGTATGAAGAATTAGTATCCCACCGCAATACGGAAGTTCTTGCCCGTCAATCACTGTGTCACTCACTTTTCCTTTTGGTGGATTCTCTACATGTACATCTTTCAATAAAGGTAAATCTCCCTCAATATATGACTTATCTAACTCGTGCGCATATACTTTAATATCGCTTACACCATTCTCCAATACATTAGGAAGGCTACCTATATGATCTATATCCTGGTGTGTCAAAATCACAACTTTTAGCTTATCAACAGATACCCCAACTCTCTCCATCTCTACTTGTATATCTTCAAATTGTCCAGGGAAACCAGTATCTATTAAAACTGCCATTTCATCATCCCATAAAAGAATTGGGTGAATGATAAATTCTTGAAACTCAAGTTGTAACATTTCTACTCCTTTAGCAATCTCCATACAGCAATTCTCCTTTACAACTGAAGTTTGAAAATATGTACGAGTAAACTGAAAATATAAAGCACCGCTATCTCATAATATGTTTTGTCATCCCAATAGAGAATGCTTCAAACCCTATAGATTCATAATAAGATTGCAATTTTTCCACACACATAAGTTGCGGAATAACCTTATTTTGTTCGCAGTGATGGATTAATCGTTTCACTATGTCTTTTCCAATACCAATATACTGATACTCCGGCATTACACATACACCGCAAATAACACCTGTTATTACACCATCTGATATAACACGCCCCATACCAATTAATTGTTGCTCTTTAAATGCGTATATTGCATACCAACTTTGTTTACACATTTGTTCTAATTCATTCACTGTTAATTTAAGAGAATTCCATCCTAAAGATTCATATAAAGCTAATAATTCATTAAATTTTGTAGGATGTTCACTTGTGTAGTGTATACTATTTTTCATGTAAATACTCCCTATTCTATAGTTTGTTAATGTTTCATAAAATTCCCCTTATGAAAATTGCGATTGACGTGAAAATAACTAGAACAAACTTCAATAAGAAAGATAGAATTCCTTCTCAACATAAAATAAAAAGAAGTTATCTCACTTGAGATAACTTCTTTTATGTAAGACTCTCATTATATTATCAACCAAAAAATATACAACTGCATACGATTAGCACAAACAAAACTAATAAACCATTTGAGAAATAACCCATTGAATACTACCCCTTTATTAAATTATGTAAAAGATTTTATCATAAAATGATTTACAACTTAATAACTGAAAAAGACATTGTATTCATTAGTTACGTATATTTAGTAATATTTTAATTTCTATTCATATTCTCCTTACTTTATTGTACTAGAAACTAAAAAGAATTCTCTTTCCCTTTTCATCCCTCAACTAAAATTCAATAATACAAATTTCAAAATGTTAATATATGATAAAATAAATTTAACAACACTTTACTTACAATAATAAGGGGGCCTGCTCATGAAGGCGAATCTAGGAACAATAAAAGAACACTTAAACAGTGAAGAAGATATTCTTTCTACACTCTACTGCGTAATAAATTTTGGTTATATCAGTAGATCTGGCATTTTAGCTGCTACAAATAAAAGATTATTGTTCTGTTCTGATGCTATGTTTGGAAAAGGACTAAAATGGGAATTCAAATATACTGAAATAGAAGATTTCAGTCATACGGATGGGGTTGTATTAGAGATGTCTGCAATTCCCTTTATCAAAAAAATAACCATGAACCATGGAGACGATTTTATTGTCTTTGATAATTTTTCAAGCCCACAAAACGTACAATCCTTTTTTAAGTTGGTTCAATCCAAGCAATAAACCTATCAAGACTCTTACATATACCATATTCTTTGACACGGTAAAGCTTATAGAATGTAAAAAGAGGGTTGCATTTGCACCCCTCTTTTTATATGTCACTGTTTTACTTTAAAATCTCTTTTTCACACATAGCTCTACTTATATTTTTTTGACTCATAATACCTTCTTAATTTTCATAATGTTTTCACCTAACTAAACGTATGATTTAGATTATCTTCATTATGCATGCTACAATCTTTCAATAGACCACATTTAACATTATATAATTTTTATAATTAGATAATACAAATTTATTTACGCTACTTTTACAGCTTTATTCTTCAAAATAAACTTTGCAAATAAGAAACGCACAAGTGGCCCCATAATAATTAATTGTAATGGATAAGCCATAATGAAATTTTTAATAAAAATTGTAAAATATATTGAAACAAATGAATCCCCTTGTAGCCCACCATGTAAATGCATCATAGTCATTCCGAAAAATGACATAAAGAACACCATTCCGATTACCATTGCTGTCGCCATCGCAACTATAATATTTATTTTCTTCGATTTATCAAACGGTAACATGAATACAATTTTTTTCGCACAAGGTCCAACGATACATATTTCAATTAATAGCGCAATAATAAATCCAATTAGTAGTTCTAATGCGATCTCCTTAATATGAATTGGCCCTCCTGATCCATTCGTTAGTAAATTGTAAAACGTCATTACGATAACCATCCCAAGGCACATCATCATACCAAATTGGAGGTTTTCCTTTCTTGTTGTTGGCAAAATTCATCATCCTTTCTCTTTGAGTCTTTGTCATTATATCGATATTGGAAACCTCTTCGTAAGTGAACATTTTGTGAACAAATTTAAAACGTTTTCATATATTTTCTTTGCTTTCAACTCAAATTCTCACTTTTACTTATAAAGGTTTTATATATTTCAATGTTGAATTACTAAATTGAAACATTACTACTAGGAGGAGAACCATGAATGAACAAGGATTTTTCGTATATCATATCGTAACAAGGAAAAAAATGAAGATTGGACAAAGCATTCAATTTAATAAAAATCAAACTAATACGCTATTCCACTTCTTTTTTGAAAGAAAACATTTAAATTCTAATGGTAAAGATTCTATACAAATTTTAAAAGAACATTATACAAATGAAGAATTACATATAAAGAATGAAAATGCTACAGTCGTTATGAATTACATGGATCAAACAATTAGAGCCATTAGAGAAACGATTGTGGAAATGGTTAGGCTGCAAGAATATCCTGATTATCCATCAAGATTGTCTTGTTTATATGCTGCTAAAAGCTATGAAGATGCTTTAAAATGGAAAGCATTATTTGATTCTTACAATCGAGAAGTTTTGCAGATTGTTAAACTACGAGTAATCGGAAGTTCTTTTGAAGGTGACGGGAATCTTTTACCGAAAGAAGATGCTATTCCTTTTTCTCAAAAAATGGAACAAGCTAGAGAATATTGGAAAGGAAATGTGAATAACGAACTCCCTGAGCTACTCATTAATGGCGAAATTGAAGTAGTCGAAATTATTGATGACTTTTCCTCAATGCATGTTTAATTTCTAACTAAATCAAATAGGATGGAGATTACAATGATGAAAAAAGTGTACTTCAATCATGATGGTGGTGTAGATGATTTAATTTCACTATTTTTATTACTTCAGATGGATAATGTCAAACTTACAGGTGTTTCAGTTATCCCTGCTGATTGCTATTTGGAACCAGCAATATCTGCAAGTCGCAAAATTATTGATCGCTTCAGCAAAGAATATATTGAAGTAGCCGCATCAAATTCCCGTGCGAAAAATCCATTTCCAAAAGACTGGCGGATGCATGCATTTTATGTAGATGCTTTACCAATTTTAAATGAGGCTGGAAAAGTTATAACACCTGTAGCAGCAAAGTCTGCACATCATCACTTAATAGAAACGCTTCTACAAACGGAAGGAAAAACAACTTTATTATTTACGGGACCCCTAACTGACCTTGCTCGTGCATTATATGAAGCTCCCATAGTCGAAGATAAAATTGAACGTCTCGTTTGGATGGGTGGTACATTTCTTACCGCAGGCAATGTACATGAACCAGAGCATGACGGAACAGCTGAGTGGAATTCATTTTGGGACCCTGAAGCAGTGGCTCGTGTATGGGAATCAAAAATTGAAATCGACTTAGTGACACTAGAAAGTACAAACCAAGTTCCATTAACTATAGACATACGTGAACGTTGGGCAAAAGAACGAAATTATATTGGTGTAGACTTCCTTGGCCAATGCTATGCGATGGTTCCTCCCCTCGTTCACTTTTCAACGAACTCTACTTACTACTTGTGGGATGTACTAACAACTGCGCTTGTCGGAAACACTAACCTCGCAAAAACTCAAACGATTAATAGTATCGTTCATACATACGGACCAAGCCAGGGGCGTACAGTGGAATTTGATGGTGGGCGACCTGTAAATGTAGTATATGATGTAAACCACAATGGATTTTTCAAATATATAACTGAATTAGCAAGGAAGGCTTCTACTTGAACCACTATCTATACGAAAAACACATAGAATGACACCCCTCCAGACAATGATTCCCCATTTAGAATTTGGTTGAAACTACATATTTAAGTATTGAAAAGAGTATTGAATTAAATTTCAATACTCTTTTTGTGCAATTTAATTATATTGGATTCATGTCGTGTCTTATTGATTATTCATTTCATAACCATTTACAAAAAACGTTATTGTTTCTAATTCATCTTCATTTAATTCTCTATCTATGTCTCGTTTATACGCTTCCTTTATCTTCCCTTCATCGCCTTTATGTATTTCAGTATAAGTTCCTACTGTTTTTAACATACGAATCTCTTGTAAAAACTCCTCTCGATTTATCGCTTCCCCATGAGAGAGAATATATGTCTCAGCATCAAATTTTTCTAATTCATCTATTAATGCAAACGTTCTTTTCGTCGTATAGTTCCACTTCGAAGAAAAAATATCTGCATATATACAGTCTCCTAAAAACAATATCTTTTCTTCTTTTATGTACATAACAACTGAATCATGTGCATGATCTCCGCCCACATGTTTTAACACGCAGGTCACCTCACCAAGGTCTAATTCAATTTGATCCTGGAACGTTAAGGTTGGAAGAATAATTTTAATATTTCTCGCTTTTTCTTCAAACTCTTTTTTGATGCAATCCGCACAAAATGCAATTTCCGTACCCTCTTTTACGCGTGCGTCCAACGCTTCATCTGTCCATTCATAAGATACTATTGCCTGCATTTCTTTTTTCGTTTCAGCGTGTGAAATAGTTAATGCATTCTGTAATACAGATAATCCAAAAATATGATCCCAATGCCAATGCGTTAGTGCTACAAAATCAGGATTCGATACATTTTTTTCTTTTAACATTTCTAAAAATAATTGTGCATGTTCCTCTGAATTCCCTGCATCGATCATTAACGTTTTTTCTTTTCCAATGACCATTCCTAATATAGGTCTATCTGTTTCAGAAACTGGTGTCATATACCAAAATGAGTTTCCTATTTTTTTAATTTGTTGCATAACCAATTCCCCTTTTCATTTTCTCACTTAAATTTAATATATAAATTATAACGAATCACTACTTTTTTCTCTATAATCAAACACAATTACTTGGACTAATCTAACTTTCCTTTTCGTAAGCTAAAAATAAGGTGGAAGAATCGGAGTGTGATACGATGGAACGATTATGGATTCCTATGATAGTTACATTTTTTTCATTTGGTGGCTTATTATTAGGCGGTGCTGTTGGCATTGCTACGCGCCAGCTAATTGAAGAAAAAATGCATCGTTTATATGCATTATGTGGCGGAATTTTACTTGGACTCTTACTACTTGAAATTATTCCTGAAACATTTTCAAGTTATGAAATGATTGGACCTATACTTGGTATGGCTATCGGTATTTTAATTATGAGCTTATTAGATAACTATTGTCACCATCCAATGATACATACAAAAGATCAACAAGCATGGCAAACTTTCCTTTTTCTCTCTTTCGCTATATTTATTCATAATTTGCCGAGTGGATTTGCTTTAGGTACTGCTTTTATTAATCATGCTGACTCTGCCATACCTTTTTTAATAGCAATCGTCGTTCACCATATTCCTGAAGGCTTAGCATTAATTATCCCCTTTCTATTTACAAAACATAAATATATTTCCTTTTTATTAACAACTTTATTACTATCTCTTATTCTCGGTACCGGTACAGTTTTTGGCATTTTAATGGAAGGAAAAGCGCTTCATTTACAAGGACTCATTATGGGAAGTGCTATCGGTTCACTTGGCTATGTCACAATTCATGAAATGCTTTGGAAAGCAAAGAAGCAGCTCTCTTTCCTTTCATTTTTAACATGGGCATCTAGTGGATTTTTACTAATAACAGTATTTACACTATTCGCTGGTCATCATTAAAGATAATAATATTATCATTTGTATATTTTTCCTTTTTCTCCAAAACATAATAGTATCTACCTAATTATAAGGAGGAACAATTATGTTTGGAAAAACAGCCGGTGAAGCATTAGTTGATTTATTAATTGACTGGGGCGTAGAACACATATACGGTATGCCTGGAGATTCCATCAATTCTATCATTGAAGCTTTAAGAAAAAAACAAGATAAAATTAAATTCATTCAAGTTCGCCACGAAGAAGCTGGTGCATTAGCAGCGGCTGCCTATGCGAAATTAACAGGAAAACTTGGCGTTTGTATGGCAATTGCAGGACCTGGTGCTATTCATTTATTAAATGGTTTATATGATGCGAAACTCGATAAAGCCCCTGTTCTAGCAATTTCAGGTCAAGTAGAAACCGATTTACTCGGAACGGATTTTTTCCAAGAAGTAAATTTAGAAAGAATGTTTGATGATGTCGCGGTTTATAACCAGCGTATTATGTCAGCAGAGCAACTACCTGCCGTAGTGAATCAAGCAATTCGAATGGCTTATACGAAAAAAGGTGTATCCGTTCTTACAATTCCAGATGATGTCCCGAAATTCGAAGTAAAAAATGGTGCTCGTATTACAAATACTTCTTTTACTTTGCCTGAGTTGTTTCCACAAAAAGAAGATTTAGATGCAGCAAAACTCGCAATAAATGCAGCGACAAAACCTGTTATTTTAGCTGGTAAAGGAGCAAAACATGCGAGAGAATCTTTACTTGCATTTGCAGAACATATTGGTGCTCCAATCGTACTTACATTACCAGCTAAAGGCGTTATTCCAGATGAACACCCTCTTTGTATTGGTGGATTAGGATTAATCGGAACGAAACCTTCTTATGAAGCAATGAAGCATGCAGATACTTTAATTATGGTTGGTACTTCTTATCCGTTCACCGGTTTCTTACCTGAAAAAGCTAAGACAATTCATATCGATACAGATCCTGCCCAAATTGGGAAACGTTATGCGACAGATATTGGTTTAGCTGGTGATGCTGAAAAAACTTTACGATGGTTAATTGAAAATGTTGAAGAACACACAGACCATTCCTTCTTAGAACATTACCAAGACATGATGAAAAAGTGGGAAGAAAAATTACACGATCAAGAAGAAGACTCTTCCATTCCAATTAAACCACAACGCGTTATGCATGCTCTGCAGCAAGTAGCACATGATGACGCAATTCTATCAGTCGATGTCGGAAATGTAACAGTATGGACAGCAAGGCACTTCCGTATGACAAATCAACAATTTATCATTTCTAGCTGGCTCGCAACACTTGGTTGCGGTTTACCTGGTGCTCTTGCTGGAAAAATTGCATTCCCGGATAAACAAGTATTTGCAGTTTGTGGTGACGGTGGTTTTGGAATGACAATGAACGACTTCGTAACAGCTGTTAAATATAAACTACCAATTGTTGTCGTCGTATTAAACAATAATAAAATTGCGATGATTAAATTCGAGCAAGAAGTCATGGGTAATATCGAATTCGAAACAGACTTAACGAACCCTGATTTTGCAAAATATGCAGAGGCGTGTGGAGGTATCGGATACCGCGTTGAACATATAGATGAATTACTCCCAGCTTTTGAAAACGCAGTAAAACAAAACAAACCATGTATTATCGATGTAGTTGTAGATGCTAACGAAGCACCAATGCCAGCAAAAATCACATTTGGTCAAGCTGCTGGTTATACGAAGCATATGATAAAAGAATTATTTGAAGAAGGTAAGATTGATTTACCACCACTATAAACAGAAAAAGATAGCTGAAAACAAGTTGCTTTCAGCTATCTTTTTATTTTTGTATCTCTCTATAAAAAGAAAAGTCATTCGTAGTTGGTTGTACTTGTTTCTCTGCTTGCACTTCTCTACCTTTCCGCTCTGGCCTTCTCGTATTTCCTAACTTAATCGCATCTTGCATACTATTACTAACTAGATTTCCTGCGAGAATTGTCATACTATAAAAAGCAATCGGTATAAGTACAATCCATGTATGTGTAGTTAAATGGCGGAAGTTTTGACCAATTAGGCCAGTCCATTCTTTTGTTACACTATCTGGATCCATTCCACTGAAGGTTATTGTTCCGCCAAAAAATAATTGTAACAAACCAAGATGTAAAAGAAGTAATAACGTACTTACAAATTATTGTGCTACTAATAAAAGAAATGGTGGTAACATATGAGGCCATATATGGCGCTTCAACCTCTGCCACTTACTACCGCCGAGCACAGTGGCTGCCAACATAAATTCTTCTTTCTTAATACGTTTTACTTCTTGCGCTACATACAACATCACTGTGGGTACAGCGAGACATACAAGAACTATAATTTGAAATGCCACACGCAAATATAACGGCACAACTTCTGCTCCACTATCAAACGTTAATACTTCATTTAACATAAAATAAGAAATCATAACCATCGGTACAATACTAAAAGGATCAAAAAAGGATGAAATAACTGGAAAAGAATGTTTACCATACATACCAAGAAGTAAACCAATTCCCCCTCCAACTATAACTCGTAAAATCGCTATAATTATACTTGCACCAACTGTCCATTTTGCACCTTCTATTATTAATTGAACAAGGTCACGACCTTTCACATCACTTCCAAACCAAAATTTACTTGATGGTGCAAATGGAGCTGCCTCTAGTTCCCCTTTTTCGTTATACATCATCGTAAGTTCACGAATATTCCCATCAAAAAACAACGTATATCCAATACTAACAATCATTAGTACACTCAAAAAAGTAATACCTATCCAAAATCTCACATCTCTTTTTACAACTTGCCACATGTTACACACGCTCCTTTATAACATTTTGTAAGAACGTATGTAATAAACGAAACAGTATAAAAAGCGGTACGTATAATATTACTAGACTCACTGTAAATATTTCTAATTTCGAATTTTCTTTTACAAAAACAAACATACCGTACGTATTAAATATCCATTCAATAATATATAAATTTGATAACATAAATAAAATATTTGTTTTTGCATAATAGATCGTTGTTAACAAAACATTTCTTGAAATATGATGTGTTAAAATATGTCTTAAACTAAGCCCTTTACTTTTAGCAAATAAACTATAATCTTTCTCTAATTCTTCTTTAAACCGTAATAACAACAGTTTAATAAACAATAATGTTGTTGGTATTGTAAGACATATAATTGGTAACAAACGTATCCTTTCTTCCCCTAATCCAGCCAGTTTGATCGGCATAACTCCTGTTTTTTGAAACATAATTACGACAAGAAGTTGCGATAATAAAATAAGTAATATATCTGGTATACTCTCAAGCGTAAGAAAAATCCCGTTCCACATTTTCTGTTTCATATGAGAACGCTGTAATACCCAAATGACAAGTATATACGCTATAAGCAAAGAGAGTAAAAAAGCTGAAAGAAATACAATCATCGTTTCAATATAATGAATCCATATTTGCGGAAATAATTTTCTTGAATCCCGAAATCCATATGTAATTTCACCCGGTTGAAGTAACTTCCCTCCAAGAAATACAATCGTATTCCAAAAACCGATTAAATCAATTTGTAATCCCTTAAATAAACGTGGTAGCGCTCCTAGGCAGATTATACATAAAATTGCAGCTACTAGTTGTAAACAAGTAATCCCACACCACTTAACCATTCGCATCAACATAACAATTTCCCCTTACCATACGATAGAATATTCAGAAATAAAAAACTAAATATATCACATCTCTTTAGCTACTGTATGTACTTGCTTTTGCCCACTTGGTAAAATAGCTTGATATAAACATGTAACAAACAATAATAAACCAAATAAAATAATATACAATGTATCTGCAAGAATCCATTTTGGGAATAACATCGCTATCGCACCGAGAGATAAAAGCTGGAATCCTGTCGTTAATGGACTAAGCAAGCTTTGTACACGCCCCATGAATGACTCTTCTACAATTTCATACATCCAGCCCGATATTGCAACATTAATAAACGGTAAAAAGAAAGTCGCAAAAGCGATACATACATAAAAAGACCATACGTGATTTACAAAGTAACACATACCGAAGAAGATCCCTGAACCTGCCATACCAAATACAATAATAGGTTTAGGAGCATATTTCTTACCTATACTCGTTGCTACTATACTTCCAATTAATAATGAAATCCCTCCAACTACACCGCCCACCATTGCTAAACTTTCATACGTTGCTGGTGCCAATTTGTATTTTAATATGTAAGTAGTAGATACGCTTAAAATACCATTTAATAAACCAAACACGATAAATCCTAAAAGTAATTTTTTTAAAGTTTCATTTTGGTATATATACTTGATCCCTTCTTTAAACTCTGTTATTAACATCTTCAAATTAACTTCTTTCCATTTTGTTCTCCCATTTGGTAAACGAACTTTTTCTGGAATGGAGATCGTTTGAATCAAAATACCACTCATAATAAAAGTGAGCGTATTTACTAAAATGCTCCCGTAAATTCCAAAAGTCCAGTACACCATCGTTGCAATTCCT
Source organism: Bacillus cereus group sp. Bc031 (assembly GCF_027716265.1). Lineage (NCBI taxonomy): Bacteria > Bacillati > Bacillota > Bacilli > Caryophanales > Bacillaceae > Bacillus > Bacillus cereus group sp. Bc031. The sequence goes on along the minus strand of NZ_JAQFUL010000056.1, from coordinate 10,418 downwards.
ACACCAAACAAAGCATACAAACTATTTACCATTTGATTCATACCCGCTGCTGCACCGTATTGGTCTGATTCAACCACTCCCTGTATCATCGACTGTTCTGATGGAGAGAAAAATTGTATACATGCATTTTCCAAAAACAAAAATATAAAGACAAGTATAATCATCCCGTAATAAAGCGAAATTAGGATTCCAATATTACAGAGCGAACAACATATATTACTTATCGTACAAATACGTTGTCTATCAAAACGATCCACTACTGTCCCTACTAATAGAAAAAAGATTAATGCAGGTAACGCAATCATAATTTGCGTCATTGTTGCGTAAACTGGTTGTTTTCCGTATTGATCTAACAAGTAAAACATTAAAGAAATTCCAGCAATCATAGAACCGAGTCGTTCTAAAATATTCGCTAGAAAAAATCGTGCATACACTTTGTTGCGAAATAACTGTAGCATTTCTTTCATATTTCGTATCCTTTCTCTCGACAAAATAGTATTATTTTAGTCATTTCTCGGAAGTTATATTATATTTTTCGACCATTATCCAATCTTTTCCTTCTATATAAAGAACAATAAAAAACTCTTGTTATCTATACAAGAGTCTTTTTTATTTAACTTCGCTTCATGTAATGATATATCTCGCTAACTTTTTAATTCTCTATAGTTTGGATACACTTTATTTATTTTACAAATGTATCGGACATCCACTCATAAAACTTTTCCTTCTCTTCAAATTGCGGATAATGCGCGGATTTTTCAAAAGTAATAAATTCTTTTTTCTCTGCTTCAATCGTATCAAAATATGTTTTTGCCGCATGAAATGAAGTATTATAGTCATATTTCCCCATAAGGAAATAAAACGGTAACTTCAGTTTTTTCACCTTAGTAGGTAATGGATTCTTTAAATCTTTTTCTAATAAGACAGTCTGAGAGTGTGATAATCCAACGTTATAACGAATTACGTCAAACAAGTTATATTCATTACTAAGTAACATCCCGATGTTATCACCATTTGGATTTTCAATGAGTCTTGATGTTCCACCATATTTCGCAACATAATTTCGCGGAGTGTATGTATCGCCATTTTTAATTTTTTCAGTCAATCCATTTAAATAGGAAACCTCATCTGTATTCCCAGCATTTTGTGCCTGTTCAATTACATAGTTTAAACTATCCATTTCACTTTCTACTGTATCACTCATCTGCCCTATCCCAACATACGCTTCGTATTTTTCAGGTGCTTTATTAGCAGCTTGCATTCCAATATATGTACCGTAAGAATGACCAATTAATATTACCTTTTCTTTTCCCATACGTTTTGAAATATACTCTGTCATAGCTAATACATCCTCTACAAGAAGATCTGATGTAAGATTTGAATAGTCCTCAAAGAAATGATACGATTTCCCACTTCCTCTTTGATCATAATTAACTACGGTGAATTTCTCTTCCAATAATTTTTGATACTTTTGAGCATATAGTATTTCTGAAGAACCAGATCCACCATGTACAAAAATAATAACTGGATTGTTCTTATCTTTGCCGCGTATCATAATTTCATGACTACTTCCATTTATCTCTATTTGTTCTAATGTACTTATACTGTTTTTTCCTTTTATTTGCGAAGTCCATGTAGGAAATACTAGTGCTACTATTAATGTTAGTGTAGTTATGACTCCAATAAATGTTATTAATTTTTTTATCTTCTTCATAGGATATATCCTTTCTTATAAATTTGTAAAAATAACAATTTAATTCTATAAAACTACATTAATAATATCCCATACACTTCTTAACATTCCGCTATATAAACTCTTAATATTTTCTTAATTTTCAATACATTAATCGTAGAAAAACTTAATCACAGGTATTACAAATATAGAAAAAAGCCCTTGTTTTCAAACAAGGACTCTTTTCATAAACTATTTAGCTACTTCTTCTTTCGGCATTACCATTCCTTTATACAATTGAACAGTTATCCAGTAATAGATGAAATAAATGACTAAGAAAATCCCAATTGGCACCCACACTTTTACAAACGGGTCAACTAATATAAAACTAAATAAGTTAAGCCCTACTAACACGTGAGAAATACCAATGATTGCTGGGAAGATAAATAAATATGAAATTTCTTTATATATACTTTTCGTTAACATACTACGTCTCACACCGATCTTTCGTAACATTTCATAACGGCGTACATCACGAGAAGCACCTGTTAATATTTTGAACATAAGGGAACTTGCCATCATTGCTAAAAAGGCAATTCCGAGGAAAAATCCCATAAACATTGTTCCGCTCATGAAACTGTTCATAAATTGATAAATTGTCATTTTCGTAAATAAGTCTACTTTTGCACCTGTTGTTTTTTCAATTTGTTCTTTTTGTCTCTTATCTATTTCGATCAACAACGGTTTATACTTTTTCATATCATCTACTTTTGCTAATGTTACAATGTGTTCTGTTCCTTGAATTCCTTTATAATGTGCTTCATCTGCAATTCTTACAGGTTTTCCGTTAAATTGATTATGTGTAATTTGTATTTCTCTTACAATTGCATCTTCCCAATCTCTCGGCATACGAGGGAATTTTGCTAATTCAGGAGCCTCTAAAGCAGAATATACAGGTTCAGTTAAAGGTTCAGTCACACGTTTACGAACAGGCTCTTTTAAAGTTTTTGTATCAAAGTGGTCTGAAACAAGTGGCGGTTTCGCAGTTAAATCGTTACGTAAATAATAAACCGTTTCTCCATCTACTTTATACTTGTACTTGCTTTCTTCCACAATTTCCATTTCTTTTAATGCAGCTGTATCTTGTTCATTCGGATCATGAATTACGACATCATACACACGTGAGAAGTCTGTCATAATATCTACATTTTTTTGGAACGCCATACCTGCTGTCATCGCACCTGCTCCTAATGCAATTAACATTGTTACAGTACCTAATACTCTCGATAAACTATTTACTCGAAAGCGTAGCTGTGCATATGTAAAACTATTTAAGCCCGTTTCATTTCGCTTTTTATTCCCTTTAATTTTCATCACAAAAAATGGGAGCAATGAACTAAAGATAAAATATGTTCCAAGCGTTGTAACGATTGTCGCTATTATAAAACCAAATTCAGCATATATTTTTACGTTAATCATAAAATAGTACCCTGTACTTACTAGTAATACACCAAGTACAGTCATTATAATAATGCGAGTTTTACTTTTCTTCACTTCATCTAGTGTTTCATCTTCACGTATTAATTCTAATATAGCTGTAACTATGATTGCTGGTGTATATACAGATGAATAACTACCCTTTGCTGAAATTTCCATACCATTCATTAAAAAATTTCCTGCTACACTTGCAAGTAACATCCCTACTAAAATCCCGATAATAATACTAACAATACCCATACCGAATGTTTCAATAAATAATAATTGTGCTACTTTTTTCTTTTTCGCTCCGAGCATCATGTACATACCGAGTTCTTTTCTTCTTAATGTGAGTAAGAAAGAATTGGCATATATAATATAAAATACTGTAATGAAAGATAATAGTATTGCACCTACCCAGAATACGAGTCTTATACTACTAATAAGACTATTATCTTTCGTAAATTCACTATTCATCGCCATCGTTTGGAACATGTAAAAAATACTAATACTAATAACGAGACCGATAAGTAAAACCATATAATCTTTTAACATTTTTTTCATACTATGACGTGATAATTTGAATAACATAGTCTCTCCCCCCTACTTAGACTCAGCAGCTGAGCCCATATGAGCGAGCACACCTAAAATGTCTTGATAGAAACTTTCTCGCGTTCCTTGACGCTTTAATTCTTTATATAAAAGACCATCTTGAATAAATAAAATACGTTCACAATAACTGGCACTAAATGCATCGTGTGTCACCATCAAAATACTTACATTGTGATTTTCATGTAAATCTTACATCGCTTCTAATAAGCTTTTTGCATTTTTACTATCAAGCGCTCCTGTCGGTTCATCTGCTAATACGATTGCTGGATTATGTACTAAAGCTCGTGCTGCCGCTGTTCTTTGCTTTTGTCCACCAGAAACAGCAGTTGGATATTTTGTTAAAATTTCAGTAATTCCTAATTTCTTCGCCACCTCATTTACCTTTCCAGTAATCTCACTTGAAGGTACACCTTGCAGAGAAAGTGGTAAAGCAATATTTTCATAAATTGATAAGTTTTCTAGTAAGTTAAAATCTTGAAAGATGAACCCTAATTTTTGAGATCGAAAATCTGATAATGCATTCCCCTTCATAGAAGTAATATTTGTACCAGCTATTGTCACACTGCCACCTGTCGCTTGATCCAATGTACTAATCACATTCAGTAAAGTCGTCTTTCCAGATCCAGAAGGACCCATAATCCCTACAAATTCCCCTTCTTTAATACTTAATGACACACCCCTTAATGCTTTTGACTGATTCTCATTTCTTTTCCCATACGTTTTTTCTACACTTTCTACAGTAACTACATTTGTTGACATCTCTTTCACTCCATCCCTTTTGTATAAATTTAATTTCTCACACATTTCTTATCTTTTTCTCATGTAAATTATTAAGAATTTTTTAATTCTTCAAACTAAAAAGGTTATACAGATAACATGAACCTATTTCCTACTTCATATTCTCATCTTTCTACAACTCGTTCCTTCGATTTCGCTTACATTTACCTTACATTTTTGTAAGGTAAAAAAGAAAACACACCATTATGAATTGGTGTGTTTTCTCTTTAAACTCTATTTCCGATTATTTATTTCCTCTTTCATACTTTCCACAAATCCATTTAGTTCAACAACTTCTGATTTTTCTTCCCCATATTTACGTACATTTACAGCTCCGTTCTCCATTTCCTTATCCCCAATAACAAGTACATAAGGAATTTTTTGCATTTGTGCTTCTCTAATTTTATATCCTAATTTTTCATCTCGTACATCTCGTTCGACACGAACACCAGCTTGTGCTAATTTATCCGCAACCTCATCTGCGTATTGTACATGGACTGCATTCGAAACTGGAATGACCTTCACTTGAACTGGCGCTACCCATGCCGGGAATGCGCCTCCAAAGTGCTCAATTAATATCGCTAAGAAACGATCTAAAGATCCTAATACTGCCCTGTGAATGACAACTGGTCTTTTCTTTTCATTCTTCTCATCTATATAATTTAAATCAAACTTTTCGGGCATTTGGAAATCTAACTGGATTGTTCCGCACTGATGACTTCTATTTAAAGCATCTTTAATATGGAAGTCAATTTTCGGTCCGTAAAATGCACCGTCACCTTCATTTAGTCTATATTTACAATTCAATGAATGTAATACATTTGCTAACGCCGCTTCTGCTTGTTCCCACAACTTATCATCACCCATTGAATCTTCTGGACGAGTAGAAAGTTCTACTTCATATTCAAATCCAAAAGTTTTATATACATAATCGATTTGCGCCATTACAGATTTGATTTCATCTTCAATTTGTTCTGGAGTTACAAATAAATGTGCATCATCTTGGCAGAAAGTACGTACTCTTAATAATCCGTTTAACGCCCCACTAAATTCATGGCGATGTACTTGACCAAACTCACACATACGAATCGGTAATTCGCGATAAGAATGCAATTTATTTTTGAACATTAACATATGACCTGGGCAGTTCATCGGTTTTAATGCAAAACTTTTATTATCCACTTCTGAGAAATACATATTATCTTTATAATGTCCCCAGTGCCCTGATCTTTCCCATACTTCTTGGTTCATCATGAATGGAGTGCGTACTTCTTGATAATTATATTCTTTTTGAATTTCTCTTAAAAAAGCTTCTAATTCATTACGAATAATTTGACCTTTCGGTAAATAAAACGGCATTCCCGGAGCCTCTTCAGAAAACATAAATAACTCAAGCTCACTCCCTAATTTACGATGATTTCTTTTTGCTGCTTCTTCAACGAAATGTAAATACTCTTCTAATTCTTTCTGGGAAGAGAATGCAACACCATATATGCGCTGAAGCACTTGATTGTTACTATCTCCTCGCCAATATGCACCGGAAACGTGAGTTAATTGAAAGGCTTTCAAATAACCTGTAGATGGTAAATGTGGTCCTCTACATAAATCTACAAATTCACCTTGCTTATATAGTGTTACACTTTCCTCACTAGGAATTGCTTCTAAAAGTTCTAATTTCAAGCGATCGTTCATTTCTTGAAACAGTTTAGCTGCTTCTTCTCGAGAAACCTCAACTCGTTCTATCTTTATATTTTCATTTATGATCTTTTTCATTTCTTTTTCAATTTCCCGTAAATCTTCTACGTTTACACTACTTGGAAGGTCCATATCATAATAAAATCCATTTTCAATTACCGGTCCTACACCAAGGTTTACATTACCATAAATTCTTTTTATAGCTTGCGCTAAAATATGTGCCGCAGAGTGTCTTGCAATTTCTACACCTTCATCTGAATCTATAGTAACGATTTCTACTTCCGCATTTTCTTCAATATTACGGCGTAAATCATATAACCCATCATTTACTTTCCCTGCGACTGCTTTCTTTTTTAAACTACTGCTAATAGATCCAGCAATTTCTTCTAAAGTAATTCCTTTTACAAATTCTTTCACACTACCATCTGGAAATTTAATTTCAATCATTTGTTCTTTCATTTTTCATCTCTCCATTTCATAATAAAAAGCACACTCATCCCTACAATAGGGACGAGCGTGCTTATACCCGTGGTTCCACCCAGATTCCCATCATAAAAAACATAATGGCTTCATTTACGGTAACGTCGTTTACACGGCACTAGATACTTCATTTCCCCAGTGCAGCTCTAAGGTGGTAAGTTATTTTTCTGCGTTAGGAAGTTCTCAGCTTTCCTTCCTTCTCTGTATAACCGGGGAAAATAACTCGTGTCCTTTTCTTCGCTTATTATGAAATTGAATGCAAAAAAGCATATTCATCCCTAAAATAGGGACGAATATGCTTATATCCGTGGTTCCACCCAGATTCCCATCACAAAAAACATAATGGCTTCTTTTGCGATAACGTCGCTTACACGGCACTAGATACTTCGTTTCCCTAGTGCAGCTCTAAGGTGGTAAGTTATTTTTCTGCGTTAGGAAGTTCTCAGCTTTCCTTCCTTCTCTGTATAACCGGGGAAAATAACTCGTGTCCTTTTCTTTGCTTTTTTTAATACATCCATTAATTGTTATTTACTATATCTTATTCATTTTATTTTTGCAAGTGTTTGGAAAAGATTTTTTATTTAATAAAAAAAGAAACCAAAAAATGTTTTTGGTTTCTCCTTCTCAATTTTACCACTCTTGTGGTTCGTAATTTAAGTCTGCAAATAGACGGCGTTTCTCTTTCTTCGTTAAATCTCTCCACTGTCCAACTGGTAAATTATTTAATTCAATATTCATAATTCTCGTACGTTTTAACGTGTATACTTGATACCCTAAAGCTTCACACATACGACGAATTTGACGATTCAACCCTTGCGTTAAAATAATTTTGAACTCATATTTTGATAACTGTGTGATCTCACAAGGAAGTGTTTTTGTACCTAGAATTTTAACACCCGCTGCCATTTTTTCTAAGAAATCAGGTGTAATTGGCTTATCTACTGAAACGATATATTCTTTCTCATGTTTGTTTTCAGCACGTAAAATTTCATTAACAATATCACCATCATTCGTTAACAAAATTAAACCATCTGAGTCTTTATCAAGACGTCCAATATGGCTAATTCGTAAAGGATGATTCACTAAATCGATAATATTACCTTTTACTGATTTTTCACTCGTACATGTAATACCTACTGGTTTATTTAAAGCGATATATACGTGATCTCGAGCAATACGAAGTTGCTCTCCATTTACGCGTACATCATCACCTGGATTCACTTGGTCACCAATTTTTGCAACCTTACCGTTAATAATTACTCTTCTCTCATTAATTAATTTATCTGCTCCGCGTCGAGACGCTTTTCCAGCTTCACTAATAAATTTATTGATACGCAAATTAGGCACATCCTTTTCTAAAAAAATTTCAAGCTCACACTGCTTCTACCGTACAATACAAAAGGGTAAGCCTCCTATTATAACTTAAATATATTAACATGAAAGGGTATATAACGTCTTCTATTAATTTCTTGTTTATAAGAAATTATCTTTATTATACATTCATTTATGCACTTTTTCTGTGCTTAATATACAAGCCATTCTTCCTTACATATAGCTTGTTTACCTCTTATATCTTCTATATCTTCATGAATATTAGCTAGTTTATACAACTCAGGGAAAATCTCTTCTACATAATTTTGATGCGCCATTCCATCTTTCCAATAAGTTAACACGATGTAACGATTTTCATTTTGTAAAGACTTCCCAACTACCCCACCTAGCATCCCTTTTATATTTTTCATTCCTTTATTCCAAATTGTTTCTTGTTTATGTAAAAATTGCTTTTCTTTTTCTTCCTTTACATCACATACAGCTACCCTTACGAAGGATCCTTCTGTAACAACGTCTTTCAAAGGCACTTCTGCTATATCATACAACGTTTGAAATAGTTCAATTTCACATGAAAGAAACGTATCTTCTTGATTACTATTTATATAAATTTTATCGTGAGCACCATTCATAAATGTTTGATATGCACTTCTATCTTCCCATAAAGTAAATACGCATGCCTCATCTTCATGCCATCCACCAAATTGTCCATGAAAACCATCTAGATGCTGTATATCACGCCATTGTTCTTGTGCTTTTGAAAACAATTCCTTTTTCTCTTCTTCCACCTTACAGTAGATTGTTTTTAGTAGCATTTTTAATTCCCCCTTATCTTATATTCCATTTCCCATTTGCAATATTTTCTACATTTCCACCTACACTAACATTCATTTCACTTTCTCCCCCTTTTTTTGTTTACATAATATTTTTATGTTATTCTAGTTATCTATATTATTCAAAAAATCAGCCGCTCTTTCTATTAGCCATTCACCAAATGTACTTAAAAATAATAAAATTTCATTTATATCATTTATCGGCTCAATTACATATTGTAATGCCTTTCTCATATTTTTTTCTTGTTCAGGAAAATGCTTACTAAATAATTCATATGCAGGATATAAGTCTCTGGAATAAAGCCCTTCTCTCTCAATTGTCAATGCCAGACCTGACCTGATTATTATCTTCATAATCCAACGACAACAATCTTCTATATCTTCCACGCCTTTATTATGTATTAACTCTTTGCGTGCTTGTCCAATTTGTTTCCCCAGTTGAATAAGGTGTTCATGGGCTAACTCCTGACTTACTTTATATTTAGGTAAAGATGATGTTACATCTTCACCAAATATACATACTCCATGTGTCTGTATCATAAAGCTTATAAAAGAAAAACTCTTTGAATTTATCACTTCTTTTTCACTGTAAAAACTCAATTCCACTCCTGTTATACAATTAAACTTTTGCAAACTTTGAACTTCTAGTTTCTTTCGCCAACTTAAGTCTATTAATTTGGGATCCTTTCGTACTACTATAATTACATCTATATCTGCAATTCCTTCAATTCCAATCCCCCTTGGAATTGAGCCTCTTATATAAACACTGTGTAAATCATCCTGTAACAATTCACAACAAGTATTTTTTATTTCTTGTATTACCTCCATAAATATAGGTTGAACTTTTTCAGTATGTGCATCATTTATAATATATCCCTCATCATCAGTAAAACAAAAGCGCCCTATTTTCTTTATAGTTGGCAAATAATCAACTCACTTCCATACAAAAAATTATTTTATTCCATACGTATATTATAATTCTAATAATTCAGAATTAAAAATAAAAAAATAGGATGTAAACACTCTTATAAGGGCGTTTACATCCTTTCACTTTTATCATCATTTATTTTTCAAATTATAACGCATATCTTTCCATATGCTGTCTATATAACTTCCACCCAGCCATTTCTTTCTTAAAAACTTCCATCGCTAAAACTGATGCTACTTTTTTATCTTGCAAATAAAAATCTACAATTGCAGATAAAATCAGTTCATTCTCTGTTCTTAAAATATGTGTTAGATCTTTATATTTCCAATAAGGTTTTTGTCCTTCATAACTTTTTAATGTTTCAATATTATCTTCTTTATATGTAGCGCCTCGGTATACTTCATAGTCTCTATCACTGTAATACCCAAAGTAACCTATAAAATCATCTGATACCCAACTATTTATTTTCTCAATGTTACCAGCATTTAAATCTTTACGATATTCCTCAACCGCACGTATTGCTTCTTTCTCCATTGAATATATCTCCTCGTATATTATATTTAAGCTGTTATTTCAGCTTTAAATTCCCTTAATAAGAGACCCGTAAATTAATACT
>NZ_JAQFUL010000055.1:0-34825 GCF_027716265.1 Bacillus cereus group sp. Bc031 | reverse complement strand
TTTTCTCTCATTATACAAGAAAGACCCTATAGAATAGACTTTTTTTTAAGTGTCTATTCTATAGGGTACATTTTAATCATTAGCTCCCTTTTTTCATTATTTTGCTTCTGCTGTGTTTTCTTTTGCAGAACGAACTTGCTCGTCCGCATGGTAAGAAGAACGCACAAGTGGGCCAGCTTCACAGTGGCTAAAGCCTTTGCTAAGTGCAATTTCTTTTAGCTCTGCAAATTCCGCTGGTGGGTAATATTTAAGAACTGGTAAATGCTTCTTAGATGGTTGTAGGTAGTGTCCAAGAGTTAAAATATCCACATTGTTTGCACGTAAGTCATCCATTGCTTCAATTAAATCTTCTCTCGTTTCACCTAAGCCCACCATAATGCTCGATTTAGTTGGAATATCAGGCTGCATTTCTTTTGCTCGACGTAAAAACTCTAATGAACGATCATATTTTGCTCTAGCGCGAACTCGGTCAGATAATCGACGTACTGTTTCAATGTTATGGTTTAAAATATCTGGTTTTGCATCCATTAACATTTTTAAGTTTTCTTCTACTCCACCCATATCAGATGGTAATACCTCGATTGACGTAAATGGATTTTTACGACGTACAGCGCGTACTGTTTCAGCAAAAACAGCTGCTCCACCATCTTTTAAATCATCACGTGCAACCGCTGTTATAACAACGTGCTTTAAGCCCATTTGTACTACAGAATCTGCTACGCGTTCTGGCTCTTGTAAATCAAGCTCAGTTGGTAAGCCTGTTTTAACCGCACAAAAACGACAAGCACGTGTACAAACCGCACCTAAAATCATAAATGTTGCTGTTTTTCTTACAGCCCAGCATTCATGAATATTCGGACATTTTGCTTCCTCACAAACTGTATGAAGATTTTTAGAACGCATCATTTTCTTTAAGCCTGTATAGTTTTCATTCGTGTTTAACTTAATTTTCAACCATTCGGGCTTGCGCTTATATTCTGTTTGTTTTGTCATGGTTATCAACTCCGCACAATATGAAATAGTTTACCGTGTTCGCTTCTTTCAATGTAACATATCTATTCTAACGTATGAAAGCGATTTGCTCAAATGAAGATTCTAAGATTTTTTCCAATCGTTCCCTATAATGAAATACTCCGTATATCCCACACTAAAAAGAGTGATGATGTGAAAGGAGTCTATTTCATGCTTCGAAAAATTTCTCTTTTGCTTTCGATTTGCTTTCTTCTCCACCAAAACATCGCTTACGGTGAAGATAATCAGCAAAGCATATACGAAAAGCGCATGGCACTATATAAAGAAACCGAGCAATCTTCAGGCATTCCGTGGTATTACTTAGCTGCAATGGATCAATACGAAAGAAATATACGGAGCGTAAGAAAAGATATTCCGAAAAAACCAGATGCCATCATTTCCCTTTATTTCAAACCAGAAATATGGGCTGGACCTGTTAATGGTAACGACACTCTCCCCCACACAATTGCTCTATTTGGCGGGTTAGGTTTAGATGGTGACAAAGATGGATTTGCAAATGCAAATAACGACCGTGATCTTTTGCATACAGCAGCAACGATTTTAAAGAAACAAGGAACGTCAGAAGAACGTATTAAAATCATGCTCTGGGAATATTATAGACGTGCAAAAACAGTTGATTTAATTACCGAATACGCCCAAATTTATAAACATTACGGACGTATTAATTTAGAAGGAAATGCGTTCCCTCTTCCGATTCGTAGTGACCATAGCTACCGTAGTACTTTTGGCGCTGGAAGAAGTTTTGGGGGAAGAAGAGTTCATGAAGGAACCGATATATTCGCAGGCTATGGCGTACCAGTAAGATCCACTTGCTATGGCATTATTGAAACAAAAGGCTGGAACCGCCTTGGCGGATGGCGCATCGGTATTCGTGACCTTCATAACAATTATCATTATTACGCTCACTTAGGCGGGTTCTCAAAAGAGATACAGCTTGGACAAATTGTCGAACCCGGAAAAGTAATCGGATTTGTTGGTAGCACCGGTTACGGTCCTCCCGGCACAGCTGGAAAATTCCCGCCTCACCTACATTTCGGCATGTATAAAGACAATGGTTATACAGAATGGGCTTTCGACCCCTACATGCACTTAAGTCTTTGGGAGCGAAAAGAACGCGCAAATACAAAACGATAACCGTAGCACATTGCTACGGTTATTTTTTATTTATGGCTAACTATCCGTTTTCTTTTTATCAGGTACAACAACACTTCCGCTTCCGTAATAAGTAGGCACTTCCCCTTGAACGATGCGCGTCGCAATTGGAACATTTTGTTTCACTTTTATTTCTTTCGTATGAAATGGAATAATGACTTGCAACGTAACTTCCATCTCCATAATAATTTGAATCGCTGTCGTATTGATTCCGTGCGGCTCAATTTTTTGTTTAATATCCGTATTTACATGACCAATCGTCGTGAAATCAATTGGAATATCGGGTCCGATATTTCCAAGAAGCGCATTATTTGTTACACGACCAAACGGAACTGCCATCGTTGCCCCATTTTTTTCAAAAATACCTAGTCCCTTCAAATTCCCTTGTTCTACTTGCTGTAAATACTTTTCTATGTATGTGGTCGTTGACGTTACGATTTCATTTACTTGCTTCGTATTTAAATTAATTGTGGATACTTTCCCGTTTTTATCATTTTGTACTTTCATTAATGAATCGACATCGAATCCCTCATCAATTCTATCTTTTACCGCCTTCGTCATAACCGCTGTCGCCATTTTATGTGTCTCTACTTCTCCATATTTCATTAATGTCGGCTGAATGCTACTATTCACAATCCATAATCCTTGCACGAGTAATATGACAAAAAGAATACACGACATAAGCAGTATGTGCCGAAAGGAAATAGGCCCCCTTCGAAACCGCGAATTTTTCGAACGAAATATACTCATAAAAAAACCTCCTTCTTATATCATTTCTATGCAAGAAGGAGGGACGATATATGCTTATCTCATTTTTAATAATGCTTCTTTTCCGATTGTGCCAGCCGTAATACCTAACGCTTCGGCTTCAATCGTTACTGATTCTAGCGGTGCTTCAAGAAGTTGTTCAATCGTTCTTACACCAACCGCGCGACCAGCAATAATACCACGATCCCCTAACTTCTCATTTAAAAGACCTACATCTAATGCACCGCACATAATATATCCTTTATCGCTCATTACAGCTAGCAAATTTGTCTTTGGAAGTTTGACGCTAACCGCAATAAACGTATAATTATCGATTATAATCGGCTCTACATTAACCATAGTTCACACTCCTCTCTTTCTTATCTGTATGACAAGAGAAAAATGAGTGTTACAAGTTAACTAGCCTATAGTTTGACAGAAGATGTATAAGTTATTAACATGTCTGCTAACACATCTCTAAGTAGTTCTGGCATATAATATTGTTTGTCAGAAAGTGTGGATAGCTCTGGGTATAAGTAGCCAAATGTAAACATATCAATCGTTCCTACCGTATATATACGTTCTAATTCCAGCGATTCCCCGTTAATTAATACATCTTCGAGTAAAATTTTATTCCCAGGAATCGTATCTGGAATGACTTCTACACCAGCGTAAATCATTTTCCCCATTACTTTCCCCCGAAATCCAAACCCTTTTACCTCAAGGTTCTCCATATTCGGCCGACGTGCTTTCAAGATCACTTCTCTTAACGTTTTCCCCGGCACTTTTAATAGGCATGGATTAATTGGATGTGGACAAATTCTGTGAATATCTCCGCGCGTCACAACGCCTTCTTCTAATCTTTCAAGAAGTACACCAGCGTTCACCATGCCAATCTCTGCATCGCACCACGTTTTCAACGCATTTGCTAACATGTGCGAAAATGCTGTCTCATGAAACCAATCAACCGGTAATGATTCCTTTAAATGAACGACAGGATCTTCCATAATATGTTTACTTTCTTCCTGCAGCGCTTCAATTGTGGATAATGGTTTGTTATAAGCACCTAAACGTTCAGTCTTAATTGCTCTACCATCCTTTTTCAACAGCTTCTTCGTCTCTTTATCCACCGTAAGCTGAACGTGCCCAACGTAACGTCCCCACTTTTCACAACAACAAAGTAACGTATGATTCATAAGAACACCACGCTCAAATAAATGATGCGTATGTGCCCCTAAAATAACATCTATATCATACTGCTCCGCCATATACTCATCCATACTTTTTCCAAGGTGAGAAAGGACAACCGTTATATGAGCCTCATCTCTCACTTCTTCTAAAATAGACTCTAAATGCTCAATTGGATCTTCAATATGCCAATCTAACATTTGATAAAACTCTGGATACGCAACCGTTAATCCGATAAAAGCAATCGTAATCCCATCTGTCGTTGTATGTAATTTATAAGGCTTTGCCCACTCTGGACGTACCCCTTCTTTTTCAAATAAATTCGCGACAAGCACCTCAAATCCAGCATCATCATATAGACGATTCAAATGCTCCTTCGCTAACGTAATTCCTTCATTATTTCCGATCGTTACATAATCATATAAAGCCTCATTTAAAAGTTTCGTATTGCCAAGCCCATTCGTCGCTTCCGAAATACTATGAAAACGATCCACATGATCGCCGATATCTACAGTTAAAACAGTCTCTCCCGCTTCCTGTCTTCGCTTTTTCTCTCCTTGTACAAACCGAGAAATTTGCGGCCAATTTTCAAAATGACTATGTATATCGTTTGTATGATAAAGGTGGATAATTGTTTCTTTATTTATATTCAGAGAAAAAACCTCCTCTCAGTTCCTTACTGCCATTTACGCTATGCGTATGCAATAATCCTGTAAATACTTTTCGTCTTTTCTTGCTATTTTACATTGTACTCGCATTATGAGAAAAAGCAAAAGATTGTCCTTTTTATATGAGAAACTTTACTTTTTCCAGTCTGGGGATTTGTTGGTAGAGCGGGGATTTGTCAGAAAGTTCAACAGGAGATTCGCAGGTCTTTTTTCAATTGGATTCACCAGTGGATTTGTCAGTATCTTTGCCTTACTTCCAGTCGGTCCCCTTTCATATAAAATGTTGCAGGGTATATGAAGAATTTCTTTTGTCGTAATTTGTTGATAAGTCGATATTCCTTGTCGAATCGTCGATATATTGAAATAATAGCCGATATATTCGGAGTTATCGTCGATATATTTGAAAAATCGCTGATATATTTAGTCAGAAACCCACCTAGGTATCTCGGCTACCCCCACCCCAAGCCCAGCTCACACAATAAAAAAGCGCCCTGCACAGCAGGGCGCTTTCTTTATATATTATCCAGTTCCAGCGGCTAGAATGTTCGGTGGCTTCACTTCTTCCTATGAGGCAAAAAGCGCCTCTACGTCAGAAGCTCCATCCCCCTCACATTCTGGACGAGCCGCCTCCACTTTAAATATGTCCAGCTTCGCCTCCTAGACCCTCATGTCTAAGAACCTTCCGCACGAGAAGATAAAAAGCATCTTCTGTGCGAAAGAACCTTAGCCAACGGGTCTGAACAGTCGGCTCCGCATTTCTATTTAACCAATAGAACCTTCCATCTCAAACTTGATTAGGCGGTTCATTTCAACTGCGTATTCCATTGGAAGTTCGCGAGTGAATGGCTCGATGAAGCCCATTACGATCATTTCTGTAGCTTCTTGCTCAGAAATACCGCGGCTCATTAGGTAGAATAATTGTTCTTCTGATACTTTCGATACTTTCGCTTCGTGCTCAAGTGAAACGTAATCATTTTTGATTTCGTTGTAAGGAATTGTATCAGATGTAGATTGGTTATCCATGATTAACGTGTCACACTCGATGTTAGAGCGAGAGTTTTTCGCTTTTGGTCCGAAGTGTACGATACCACGGTAAGTTACTTTACCACCATGCTTCGCAATCGATTTAGAAACGATTGTTGAAGACGTGTTTGGTGCTAAGTGAATCATTTTCGCACCAGCATCTTGGTGTTGGCCTTTACCAGCAATCGCGATAGATAATGTTAAACCACGAGCGCCTTCGCCTTTTAAGATAACTGCTGGGTATTTCATCGTTAATTTAGATCCGATGTTACCGTCAATCCATTCCATCGTTGCGTTTTCTTCACAAACCGCACGTTTTGTAACTAGGTTGTATACGTTGTTCGCCCAGTTTTGGATTGTTGTATAACGGCAATATGCATCTTTCTTAATGATGATTTCTACTACCGCACTGTGAAGTGAGTTAGTCGTGTAAACAGGTGCTGTACAACCTTCTACGTAGTGTACGTGTGCGCCTTCGTCTACGATGATAAGCGTACGCTCGAATTGTCCCATATTTTCAGAGTTAATACGGAAATACGCTTGAAGTGGTGTATCAACTTTAACACCTTTTGGAACGTAGATGAATGATCCACCAGACCAAACTGCAGAGTTTAATGCTGCGAATTTGTTGTCTGTCGGTGGGATTACTTTTCCGAAATGCTCACGGAAAATATCTTCGTTCTCTTTTAATGCGCTATCTGTATCTTTGAAGACGATTCCTAGAGCTTCTAGGTCTTCTTTCATGTTGTGGTATACAACTTCAGATTCGTACTGTGCAGATACACCAGCTAAATACTTTTGCTCAGCTTCTGGAATACCTAATTTATCAAATGTAGCTTTAATTTCATCAGGTACTTCATCCCAAGACTTCTCAGATTTCTCAGATGGTTTTACGTAGTACGTAATTTCATCGAAATCTAAGTCGTTTAAGTCGCCGCCCCATTGTGGCATTGGCATTTCATAGAACTTATCCAGTGATTTTAAACGGAAGTCTAACATCCACTGTGGTTCTTCTTTCATACGTGAAATCTCTTCAACGATCTCTTTTGTTAAACCGCGTCCAGCACGGAAAATCGAAACGTCTTTGTCTTTGAAACCATATTTATAATCGCCGATATCTGGCAGTTGCTTCGCCATGTTGGTGTGTCCCTCCTTAGATAACCTCGTTTTTAGGAACCTTTAACATTACTTATCTTCGTTTAAGCCCTTTTCTAACGCTTTCCACGCTAATGTTGCACATTTAATACGTGCAGGGAACTTGCATACGCCTTGTAATGCTTCAATATCTCCTAAATCGATGCTGTCATCGTACTCTTTTCCTAGCATCATGTCAGAGAAAATTTTAGAAAGCTGAAGTGCCTCTTCAATTTTCTTACCTTTTACTGCTTGTGTCATCATTGAAGCTGAAGACATTGAGATAGAACATCCTTCTCCTTCAAACTTCGCTTCTTGCACAATACCTTCTTCTACTTTCATCGTAAGTTGAATACGATCGCCGCAAGTTGGATTGTTCAAGTTCACTGTAACACTATCTTCTAACACGCCATGGTTACGAGGATTCTTATAATGATCCATAATAACTTGACGATATAACGTATCTAAATTATTAAATGACATTTGTGAAATACTCCTTTGTCTTGATTAGCGATTCAACAAATGTATCAATTTCTTCTTTTGTATTATATAAATAGAAGCTTGCACGTGCTGTTGAAGAAGCTTTCAGCCACTTCATAAGCGGTTGTGCACAGTGATGTCCTGCGCGAACCGCAATACCTTCTACATCTAATACTGTCGCTACATCATGAGGATGTACGTCTTCAATATTAAATGTAACAAGACCAGCGCGATGCTTTGGACCATAAATTGTAACGCCATCTACTTCTGATAGTCTTTCTAAAGCGTATTGCGCTAATTCATGCTCATGCTTTTCAATATTATCAAGACCGATTTCTTCTAGGAAATCAATTGCCGCACCAAGTCCGATTGCATTACCGATAATCGGCGTACCTGCTTCGAACTTCCACGGAAGCTCTTTCCAAGTAGATTCTTGTAAATCTACGAAATCAATCATTTCACCGCCAAATTCAATTGGCTCCATATTGTTTAGCAATTCTTTCTTACCATATAATACGCCGATACCTGTAGGGCCGCACATCTTATGAGCAGATAATGCGTAGAAATCACAGTTTAAATCTTGTACATCCACTTTCATATGAGGTGTACTTTGTGCACCGTCAACGACCATAATTGCGCCATTTTCATGTGCAATTGCTCCGATTTCTTTTACAGGGTTAATCGTTCCAAGTACGTTAGAAACATACATGATAGAAACGATTTTTGTATTCGGTGTAATTGTTTGACGAGCATCTTCTATTGAAATTGTCCCATCTGGTTGAAGCGGAAGATATTTTAAAGTTGCACCAGTTTTCTTCGCAACTTGCTGCCACGGAATGATGTTACTATGGTGCTCCATGTAAGAAATAACGATTTCATCGCCTTCTTTTACATTTTCAAGACCATAGCTAGCCGCTACTGTATTTAATGCAGTTGTTGTTCCGCGCGTGAAAATAATCTCTTCCATTGATTTCGCATTAATAAACTTGCGAACTTTCTCGCGTGCACCTTCATACGCGTCGGTAGCTTTCGTACCGAGCGTATGAACACCGCGATGCACATTAGAGTTATATTCTTTATAGTAACGTTCTAACGTTTCAATGACTTGAATTGGTTTTTGAGAAGTTGCTGCACTATCGAAATAAACAAGTTGTTTGCCGTTCACTTTTTGATCAAGAATTGGAAACTGTTTGCGTATTTCATGAATATTCATTAGCGAACTTTCCTTTCAATTACCTCAACAAGCTGTGCCTTTACTCCTTCAATTGGAAGCTCATTAACTACAGGTGCTAAGAATCCATGGATGACTAAACGTTCTGCTTCGCGTTTTGGAATACCACGGCTCATTAAGTAGTATAGTTGAGTTGGATCTACGCGACCTACTGAAGCTGCGTGACCTGCCATAACATCATCTTCGTCAATTAAAAGAATTGGGTTTGCATCACCGCGTGCTTTCTCATCTAACATAAGAACGCGAGAAGATTGTTGTGCATTTGACTTAGATGCACCGTGTTCAATCTTACCAATTCCGTTAAAGATAGATGTTGCACTATCTTTTTGTACACCGTGTTTTAAAATCCAACCTTCAGAGTGTTTACCGAAGTGAACAACTTTAGTTGTAAAGTTTTGTGTTTGGTTACCACGGCCAATTGTTACTGTTTTCGTATCAGCATATGAACCGTCGCCCATTAAGTTTGTAACGTTCTCTGAAATTGTGTTTCCGTCATTCATAAGGCCTAGAGCCCAATCAACGCGGCCGTCGCGTCCAACAATACCGCGGCGGTTAACGTAAGTTGTTACGTCTTTTGCTAATAGATCAACCGCACCGAATTTCACTTGTGCGCCTTGTTCCACGATTACTTCTGCTACGATATTTGCAATACCTTTAGCATTTTCATTTGCAACGTAGTTTTCTACATAAGTTGCAGTACTGTTCGCATCAGCTACGAATAATACATGGTTATATACGTTAGCTTCTTCGCCGTCTACTAAGAATACAGCTTGAAGTGGAGTTTCAAGAACAACGTTTTTCGGAACATATACGAATGCACCACCGTTGATTAATGCAGCATGAAGTGCAGTTAGACGATGCTCGTCTACCTTCACGCCGTCTTTCATTAAGTACTTTTGTACTAGTTCAGCATGCTCAGTTGCAGCTGTTACGATGTCTGTGAAAATAACACCTTTTTCTTTTGCTTCGTCTGCTAAAGAAACGAATGCAGTTGTACCAGTACGTTGCACTAATACACTGTTATTTTCATCGATTAAGTTTTTCACTGCTTCTGGAAGCTCTGTTAAAGAACTTACAGACTCTTGCTTAGCAGCGTCGCCTTTTCCGATAAAGTCCCATTTGTCAATTTTCGTTTTATCAGGAGTTGGCATTGGAAGTTCAGTTGCTTGTGCAAGAGCTTGTAAGCGGAACTCAGTCAACCAAGCTGCTTCGTTTACTTCGCTTGCGCGTTGACGGATTGTTTCTTGATCGAAAGGTAATGTACCGATTGTCATGTTTATGCTCCTCTCTTACGCTTCTTGCTCTGTTGTTTCGTCTTCAATACCTAATTCTTTTTTAATCCAGTCGTAACCTTCAGCTTCTAGACGTTGTGCAAGCTCAGGTCCACCAGATTTAACGATACGACCGTTCATCATAACGTGAACGAAGTCTGGAGTGATGTAGTTTAATAAACGTTGGTAATGCGTAATCATTAGGCAACCGAAGTCTTCGCCGCGCATTTCGTTAATACCTTTAGATACAACTTTTAATGCATCGATATCAAGACCTGAGTCAATTTCGTCTAAGATTGCGATTTTTGGCTCAATCATCATTAATTGAAGAATTTCGTTACGTTTTTTCTCACCGCCAGAGAAACCTTCGTTTAAGTAACGTTGTGCCATTTCTGGATCCATTTCTAGGAATTCCATGTTTTTATCTAATTTACGGATAAATTTCATAAGAGAAATTTCATCGCCTTCTTCACGACGTGCGTTAATTGCAGAACGTAAGAAGTCAGCGTTTGTTACTCCGCTAATTTCACTTGGATATTGCATTGCTAGGAATAGACCTGCTTGTGCGCGCTCATCTACTTCCATTTCTAATACATCTTCACCGTCGATGATGATGCTACCTTCTGTTACTTCATATTTTGGGTGACCCATAATTGCAGAAGATAAAGTTGATTTACCTGTTCCGTTAGGTCCCATAATTGCGTGGATTTCTCCACCTTTTACTTCAAGGTTTACACCTTTTAAAATTTCTTTGCCATCAATTGATACGTGTAAGTCTTTAACCGTTAATGTAGAACCAGCCATCTCAATACCTCCATTAATCCTATATATACATTTTAAAAATTCCTAAAACGTTCATATTCTCATTTTATTCTCATTCTAATTTTATATCAAATAAAATGATATCGCAAACGACGAAAAAAAGTAACAATTTTTTCACAAATGTATATAAGTATTTCCTTCACATCTTTCTATGATACACCTTTCTTCTTATTTATATAAAGAAAAAAGGACTGGTAATTTTCCAGTCCTTTCCTTATATTTATTCACTTACCGGAAGTACAGCACCTTTATATTCTTTATTAATAAAATCTTGAATTTCTTTTGAATGCAGTACTTCTACTAGCTCTTTAATTTCTTTTTTCTTCTCGTCACCTTTACGAACTGCAATAATATTTGCATACGGAGAGTCTGATCCTTCAATCGCAATCGCATCCTTTGTTGGATTTAATTTTGCGTCAATTGCATAGTTTGAATTAATAAATAATGCATCACCTTCATTATTTTCATATAACTTTGGTGAAAGCCCAGGCTCTACATCTGTTTTAAACTTTAAGTTTTTCGGATTTTCTACAACATCTTTTACTGTTGCTTTCACAACATCTACTCCGTCTTTTAGTTTAATAACGCCGCCTTTTTGTAACAGTGCTAGCATACGGCCACGCTCCGCTACGTTATTACTCATAATCACTGTCCCGCCATCTGGTAAGTCTTTTAAGCTTTTATATTTCTTCGAATAAATACCCATTGGCTCTAAATGAATTTTTCCCGCGTTTACAATTTTATATCCTTTTTCTTGGATTTCTTTATCTAAATAAGGAATGTGTTGGAAGTAGTTCGCATCAATTTCCTTATCCGCTAACGCTTTATTTGGCAACACATAATCTTGGAATTTTTTAATTTCTAATTTAATTCCCTTTTTCTCTAATATCGGCTGTGCCTTTTCTAAAATAACAGCGTGCGGTACGTTAGAAGCTCCCACAACAAGCTTATTCTCCTCTTTCCCTCCGCAAGCAGCTAATGTAAATACAGACAACGCTGTAACAACTGACAATAGAATCTTTTTCATATGATGTCCCCTTCTCCCGTATAATTATGTAGTTATAAAAAAGGCTGGCATACACCAGCCCTTTTACAGCAATTATTCTTTTACAGGAACAACTGCCCCTTTATATTCTTTATTAATGAAGTCTTCGATTTCTTTAGAATGTAATACTTCTACAAGAGCTTTAATCTCTTTCTTATCTTTATCGCCTTTACGAACAGCTACTACGTTTGCGTATGGTGAATCATTACTTTCAATTGCAATTGCATCTTTTTCTGGGTTTAACTTCGCATCAATTGCATAGTTCGAGTTAATTAAAACCGCGTCGCCTTCTTTATTGTTATACACCTGTGGTAATAAACCAGGCTCAATATCCGTTTTAAATTTTAAGTTTTTCGGATTATCCGCGATATCTTTTGGAGTTGCTTTAACTGGATCCACCCCATCTTTAATTTTTAAAATGCCTTCTTTTTGTAAAATTGCTAAACCACGTCCATGATCAGCAACTGAATTACTCATAATAATTGTCGCTCCGTCTGGAAGTTCTTTTAAGCTCTTATATTTTTGAGAGTATACACCAATTGGCTCTAAATGAATCTTTCCTGCTACTTCAAAATCATATTTTTTATCTTTCATTTCTTTTTCTAAATACGGAATGTGCTGGAAGTAGTTTGCATCTAAATCCTTATCCGCTAACGATTTATTTGGTAATACGTAGTCTTGGAATTTTTTCACTTCTAATTCAATTCCTTTTTTCTCAAGTAACGGTTTTGCCTTTTCTAAAATTTCAGCGTGCGGTACGTTAGAAGCACCAACAACTAGTTTCTTTTCATCGTTATCTTTCCCGCCACAAGCAGCTAACCCAAAAATTGAAGTTGAAATCAGTGCTGTCAGTAATAATTTTTTCATTTGAAACATCCTCCCGTTTTTTATTATCGTTTATCTATTCGAGTCGTTACACGATCACCAATCCACTGAATGAAAAATACAACTAGTAATACACAAATTGTCGCAACGATTGTTACGTCGTTATTTCCTCGTTGGAATCCTTCTAAATAAGCAAGTGTTCCAAGACCACCAGCACCAACAACTCCCGCCATTGCTGTATAGCCTACTAAAGCAATTGTCGTAACCGTAATACCAGATACTAATGCTGGTAACGATTCTGGAATTAACACCTTCAAAATAATTGTGCTTGTTTTTGCTCCCATCGCTTTTGAAGCTTCAATTACACCTTTATCAATTTCACGAAGGGCGATTTCAACCATTCTCGCGTAAAACGGTGCCGCTCCAATAATTAAAGCTGGAAGTGCTGCACTCGCTCCAAGAATTGTTCCAAGCAGAATCTTTGTGAATGGGATTAATAAAATGATTAAAATAATGAACGGTATCGAGCGGAAAATGTTTACGAACGCTCCAATCGCCGTGTTAACCGCTTTGTTTTCCCATAAATTATCTTTCGCTGTCATAAAGAGTAACAATCCTAAAATGAGTCCTAAAACAAATGTGGCAAGAGCTGCGATTGCCGTCATATATAACGTTTCACCCGTTGCTGCTAACATTTGATTCCAATCAACATTTGTGAGTAATTTATCCATGTGCAATCACCTCCAGCTCTACTTGATCTTGATGTATTCCCTCTATTGCTTGCTGAATCGCTGTTTCCTCACCATTTAAATGAACAACTAAACTACCGTAAGAGCCGTTATTCGTTTGTGCAATATTTCCTTGCAAAATGCTAACTTCTATATCACTGCGTTGCATCAATCTTTGAAGCACTGGTCTTTCTACCGCTTCACCGATAAACTGCAAACGAACTACTTTACCATCTGGATATTTCTCAATTAAACTTTCAATCGTTTCATTTGTATCTTCAGAATCCGTTAACTGCTGTACAAATCGTTTCGTAATGTCTTGTTGCGGATTACGGAACACATCAAGTACTGGACCTGTTTCTACAATCTTTCCTTTCTCCATTACCGCAACGCGATTACAAATCTTTCGAATTACGTGCATCTCGTGTGTAATGAGTACAATCGTTAAACCGAGACGTTTATTAATATCTAATAATAGATCTAAAATTTGATCTGTCGTTTCTGGATCAAGAGCTGACGTTGCTTCATCACATAAAAGTACTTGCGGATTGTTAGCTAACGCTCTTGCAATCCCAACGCGTTGCTTTTGTCCTCCGCTCAGCTGAGATGGGTACGCGTCTCCTCTTCCTTCTAATCCAACAAGATGAATTAGCTCATCAACGCGTTTTCTTCTCTTCGCCTTATCAACACCTGCAATTTCAAGTGGGAACTCAATATTTTCACGTACAGTTCGTGACCAAAGTAAGTTGAAGTGTTGAAAAATCATTCCGATCTCTTGTCTTGCCTTACGAAGTTCGCTTCCTGTAATCGCTGAAATGACCCGATTCGCAATTGTAATTTGACCTGAAGTTGGTTTCTCCAACTGATTGAATAATCGAATTAAAGAACTTTTTCCAGCGCCACTATATCCGATAACACCAAATATTTCACCTTTCTCTATTTTTAAATTGGCATTATCTACAGCAGTGACATCACCGCTTTTTGCTTTATATATTTTCTTTACATTCTCTAATAGAATCATGGTGTATCACCCCTTTTTTGTTTAGGTCGACTCCGCAATTTTTTATTTTTGATGCGTATAGCCCACCGTTATCATTACTTTTATTATTTGAATGTCCTCCACATTCAAACAACAAAAAAACCTTTCCGCTTTAGAGAAGCAGAAAGGTTTATATGCGTATATAACAACATTATCCCTCTCTCTCATCTCTCAAAGCATTTGCTTTGCAGGAATTGGCACCATTTCAACATAAGTTGACGGTTGCCGGGCTTCACAGGGCACAGTCCCTCCACCTCTCTTGATAAGAGAAATCAGATTACATTTTCGTCTGATTTGTAATTTATGAAATTGTCTATATTTTATGAATTGAATTGTATCAATATCCACACACCATGTCAACAGAAATTTTCGTAAAAAACGAAACTTCAGAATTTTAAGCACCTACTGACATTGGTTTACATATATGAAACATCGATTCAATTAATAACATCGTTCGATACGTTCCCGAATATTGTATACGTCCATCGTCCATTAACGTTTGCAATCGTACATTGCCATTCACCAATTGTTTTACATCTTCTTCATCTACACAAACGATTTGCTCCGTTCCTCTTTCTTCTTTCAACAGTTCTATATAATCTCTTGAAATTTGTAACGAACAACTTTCATCTCCAAAGCGGAAATTAACAGTTTTTTCTCCTTGTCTTAAAAGCGGCTCTAAATGATATTGACCATTAGCGTAATTTACAAATGATTGAAGCAAAGAATATAATTCCACTCTAAATCACATCCTTCATATCACTTTCTATTACATACCATTCCCTCTCACTCAAGAGCAATCCTGTTACTTTCGCTCGACAAATACTGTAACCACCCTGCATCTCGACATATTTCCCAAGAAATATGTCGAGGCGGCAAAAACTTTGCCGCCTACTTTAATTCCGTATATAAATATTCAACCGAATGAAATGCATATATCTTCTTCATGAGTGTCCCATTTTCAAAAACAAGTAAACACGGTACACTTTCAATTCCATACTCTTTCGCGAAATGCGGAGCATAATTTAAATCTAACATCCCAATTTTCAAATCTTCAATTGTCATCTCAACGACTGTTAACATCTTTTTTGCTAATTGGCATGTTCCACACATTGGAGTATATACATATAACACTGTTTTTTCTTCATTCTCTATTAGGGCTTTAGCTTCGGCTCCTGTCCAGTCAATCACTTCTATCATTCCTTACCGTAAATATTCTGTATAAACGTCAATGTCAGCTCCCCATAATACATTTGCTAAGTGTGAAGATGGCGCTGTTGCCACTTCCCGGTACGAGCGATCAATATAAATATGCTCTGCTTGCGGAAATTCTTTTCGAAACTGTTTCCTTAACTTTTCTCCAGCATCATCAGCATCCACTAGCACATACACTTCCTTATCAAAAAACTGATCAACGAGCTCATCCATTTTCGACAAACCAATTGTACCATTTGTACAAACAATTTCCACCGGTTCACGAATAATAGATTCAATCTTTCTTCTATCTGATGTACCTTCTACAATAATGACTTTTTCTACATAAATCATATGTCATCACCCGATCACCATATACTATACAACCTTTAACTTAGTATATAGTATATTCGTTATTTTCATGTTGTTTCCTGTTTATTTTTGCAAAAGAAAAGCGCAAGCGGCTCGTTCAGATTGTGAGGGGGATGGAGCTTCTGACGTAAAGGCGCTTTTTGCCTTGCAGGAAGAAGCGAAGCCACCGAACAATCTAGCTGCTGGAGCTGGATCATAATGAAAAGCGCAAGCGGCTCGTTCAGATTACAAAGCCCCATGAAACCTTATCGAAAAACATTCATTCCCATAATAGCTTATTCATTTGCGCTCGTTTTTAAATGCATTATGTAACACAAAATAAAAAAGGACAGCACAAAGGCTGTCCTTCAGTCGACTATAATTAGTCTTGGTTTGTCATTTCTGCATATTTTTCAGCAGTTAATAACTTCTCAACTTGGCTTGCATCAGAAAGTTCAACTTTAACCATCCATGCACCCTCGTATGGAGATTCGTTAACAAGTTCTGGTTGGTCACTTAATTCTTCGTTTACTGCTACAACTTTACCGCTTACAGGTGCGTATAATTCAGAAACTGTTTTAACAGATTCTACGCTTCCGAATGGCTCGTCAGCTTCGATTGTTGCACCTACTTCTGGAAGTTCAACGAATACGATATCGCCTAGCTCACTTTGTGCAAAGTGAGTAATACCGATAACAACTTCATTACCTTCAGTTTTTACCCATTCGTGTTCTTCAGAGTAACGTAAATTATTTGGAATGCTCATGACTGTACCTCCAGTGAATGTATTAATTATGTAAAAATACCTTATTGGTACTTTTTCCACACACTTTCAAACTGCTCTTCGTTAAAACCAAGTGTTACCTTCGTTCCATCTGTTACAATTGGACGTTTAATCAACATGCCATCAGATGCTAAAAGCTCGTACATTTCGTCTTCACTTGCATCTTTTAACTTATCTTTCAGACCAAGTTCACGGTAACGCATTCCACTTGTATTAAAGAATTTTTTTAATGGTAATTCACTTTTTTCATGTAAATTACGTAAATCTTCTTTTGATGGTGGATTTTCAACAATATGAATCATCTCATATGCTACATCGTTTGCCTCAAACCATTTCTTTGCTTTTTGACATGTGCCACACTTTGGATATGAATAAAATGTTACTGTCATAAATTCACCTACTTTTTTACTAACCTTTACCTTTATCATATAGAAAACGTTTTATTATTTCAAACCATTATTCGCTAAACTTTTACTTATTTCGTGATAATTTTTAATAATCCTGCGAATTTTTCTTATTTTTCCGCCATTTGTTAAGAAAAAATAAATATATAAATTTTTTTAGATTCTTCTCTTATCACTCTCCGAACATATATCTTAAACAAACGTTTATTTAACCAGTTCAGCCTATAGTCACAAAACCCGGAAACACTTTACATGACAAAGGCGTACAGATGAAAGGAACTAACGATTTTGACCGTAGTAGTGAGCCCATAAAAAAGTTATTAAGCCTATCATCAATAAAGCAAAAGTAACTGCTCCTGAGAATATGAAATTCAAATTACTGACTGAAATATAAAAAGAAGTGCCCTTGCTTAGAAACAGGAGCACTTCTTTTTTATCATCAATCTAAAGGTAAACGTATCCTTTATTAAAGCAGAAATGTATACTTTTCTACTTTTTCGTAGTTTATTTAAACTCTTTGCGGAATCGCCACTAGCTTATTTACATCATTATCGTTAGCTGAGGTTAATTATATTTTTCTACGTACTACATAAAAAGCTAAGGAACCCATAATAATAGGTGCAACTAAACTAGAAGCATATGCACTAGTAATAGTAAAAAGAGAGAGTATAAATATATAGATAAGAGATAGTCCAATAAATACAGGAATTCCAACTCGAAACTTCCTACATTGTTTTATGTTCCTGTATAACACTTCTCCAATTAGGCAAGCTACAAGATCTAATACACTACCAAATATGATGAGAATTACAATAAATCCAACTATGTTAGGTAAACCATTCTCGTTAGAATAACTAGGATCCGAAATATACGGTATTAAGAACCATATAATAGTAAAAGTAAGCAGGCTTGCAGCATAACTAATTAAAAATTCCCTCAACGTAATCATCCCCATAAATTTCTAATATTATCTTCATTGTATGGCATAATGCTCTATCATTGATAGCAAGACTACCATCCACAAAATTGCTAATTGCATGAAATAAAAAAGACGCATTTAAATAGATGCGTCTTTTGGCGATGTTTCTTTTGTGAAATCATATAAAGCAATTGCGCCTAAAATAACCAATATACTTTCAGGGGCATCTAACAAAATAGTTCTCCAAGTTTCTGATACTGCCCATTTAATACCTGCCGCTGATTCAAGATATGTTTGAAAATAACTGATTGTAAAATCAATTACAAATAAACATACAAGTAATGTTAGACCGAATCGAATTAATTTCTTATTTTTAAACATGTAACACCTCTCAAAATTCATTGGATATTTCTAATTTTAGTTCATTACATATAAAAATCTCTATATTTAATTTTAACATACAAAAATTCTAAATAAATACAATATGCATATTTGCATATTTCGTGTATATTGAGGAATTACTGTTAATAAAAAAGCCCTACTAGTAACCTCATAAAAATGGAATCATTTGGACCATTATATAACCAATTCCTGAATGCAAAATAAAGGAGAAACCTTGTTTACAGGCTTCTTCCTCATCTATTCAAATAATCTGCAATTGTTTGAAATACGACGATATACATATTATGAATACTTTCTTCTGTATTTCCGCCATTAGATAAACCAACTGCCCATTGTTGTCCTTCACCACTTCCGATATTTGCAAACCCTTGCGTATACATCGCATTTATATCTTTTCGGGCACTGTTATACTCTATCCCTTTTGTAATAAAAATCGAATATGATTTATCTTGTAAACCGATAAAAAATACCGGTTTCTTTAGTGATGAAAATACATTTTTATATTGCTCTGTTGAGGCTTCTTGAAAGTGATCTTTCATTATTAGAAAACCATCTACTTCCTTAGATTTCTTTTCCAGTTCCTCTAACTTTATTTCCTCAAACTTTACATTCCTAAACGTATCTTTCGGTTTTTCTCCAACAACTCCAATTACGAGTGCTCTTCCGTTATATTCTAATTTCTCTCCTTCTTTATCCTTTGCACACCCAGCACTCGCTAGGCATATGAATATAAAAACTAAGAAATACGATAAACGCTTCATTCAGCACCCTCCCCTTCTTTTCAGTCAAGTGACAAAAACGTAAGGTTCATTCAAGAAAATGTAAGCAAAATCGATAGCCCAAATTACGTTTCTATATTATAATCAATTGAATTTACTTACATTACTAAACATAGGAGATTATCATGAAGAAATTTAAACTTTCATCTTTTCTTCCGTTAAGTTATATACTTCTACTCGTACTCGTAAGTCCCCTTTACGATGTATTAAATAAATCGACTGTACACGCAGTAGATGTCACAACTGTAGTAGATGATTGGATTCCATTTGTGAAAGCATTTATTATTCCTTATTTAATTTGGTTTCCTTACTTATACGGCGCACTTATTTATTACTGCTTTGCAGATCGAAAACAATATTATGTCACTTTAAGTAGTATCATTCTTGGAAAACTTGCTTGTTTTTCTATTTATTATTTTTGGCAGACAACTGTATCACGTCCAACCGTCGTTGGAACAGACGTATTTTCCGAACTAGTCCGCTATATTTATAGTATCGATCAACCGGTGAACTGTTTCCCTAGCATTCACGTTCTTACTACCTTTATCATTATGTTAGCTGCCTTTAGACGTAGAGAACAACATGCTTTTGAATATTACATTCTTACCTTCTTCGGTACGCTTATTATTTTATCAACGCTATTTACGAAGCAACACGCATTTGTAGACGCCATTTCTGGAATGACGCTTGCAAGCATACTCTACTTCGGCGTTCAGCTTTTATTAGCAAAAGAAACCGTACGTGTTCCAGTAAAACAAAATCATAAAATGTAAAAAGCAGACTGTGGCTTCTCAGTCTGCTTTTCTCTATATAAAAGGAGATTTTCAAGTTAAGATTGCGGTACAGTCATATCACCAGAGTGAATACGACCTGCTTTTTTAAGAGCAATGTAAAGTATATAAGAAACAGCTACTGGAATGACGATATAAGTGATTACCATCGCTGGGACAACTTCCCATCCTTCGCTGGAAATTAAATTAATTGGTGCGATAAGAGAACTTAATCCAAGACCTGCAATTTCTTTTCCTGCTTCCAGTTGGAAAATTAATGCGGATACTGGACCAACTATTGCACTGGCGACGACAGTTGGGACGAGAATTATTGGGTTTTTAGTAATATTTGGCAACTGTACTTTCGGAGTACAAAGTGCTTGAGCTAATATGCCACCTAAATTATTTTCTTTCGCTGAGATGACAGAGAATCCGATAAACTGAGCAACGCAGCCTGCAAGAGCAGCACCACCTGCAACACCGTCTAAGCTAAGTGCGATCGCTAACGCAGCTGATGAAGCTGGTGAGATAAGTAATAGTCCCCAAACGACTGCAATGACGATAGAAGCGATAAACGGGCTACCAGCTGAACTATCTTTAATGAATGCTCCAACTGCATTTAAAACAGGAGTAATATTATGAGATAACCAAATGCCGACTAAACCAGAACCTAATATTGCCGCAAATGGAACGAGCATCATATCTAACGCAGTTTTTCCACTTAAACGTTTACCAATATATACAGCTAAAGTCGCTGTTAATAATGCACCGATTGGCTCACCTGTTTTAATAATTAGACCTGCTTCAGTAATTGAAATGGATCCGGCACCAATCGCTCCAGCTACCATAGCTGAGAAGATTACAAGACCGTTTGCACCAAGCATAAAAGCAATTCCGGCACCAATGGCTGGTGCCATAAGTGATTTTGCAACAACTCCGATTGTAATAAGCAACGGAATATCAACAATTCTTCCTATATTTTCGATTAGTAAACCAATTCCAAGGGATACGAAAATACCTTGTGCGATTCCAGCTGATGCTTTAAATACACGAGACATTATATATTCCTTCATTTGTTTCACCTTCTCCTATAAGTTAGTAGCCAATTGTTTTCATATAATCACGTAAAATGTCGTTTGATTTTGCGAATCGAGATTCTTCATCCTCTGTTAAATTTAGTTCTACAATTTCTCTTATACCATCTCTAGTAATAATAGCTGGCACTCCTGTACAAATATCATATTCACCATACTCACCATCTAAAATAGCTGATACAGCAATGACACGGTGATCATCGTTAAAGATTGAGTTTGCAATATATGCTAGAGAATTTCCGATTCCGTAATAAGTAGTACCTTTTCGTTTATAAATTTCCCATCCGGCTTTTGCAGTCTTCTCAACGATTTCATCTAAATCTATTTCACTAAATCGTTCTTTTTGTTCTTCTAATATTTGCAGAATTGGTTTTCCACCAACAGTTACGTGTGACCAAGCAACCATTTGAGAATCACCATGTTCTCCTAATGAATACCCATGAATACTACGAGGATCTACATGTAACATTTCAGATAAAATTGTTCGTAAGCGAGAAGAATCTAGTGATGTACCAGTACCGATCACACGATTTCTAGGTAATCCAGATAATTTCCAAACTTGATATGTAATAATATCAACTGGGTTCGATGCAAGTAAGAAAATACCATCAAATCCACTTTCCATTACACCGCCAACAACACTTTCCATAATCTTTGCGCTTGCTCCTAAAGTATCTAAGCGACTTTGCCCTGGTTTTGGCGCTGGTCCTGCTGTAATAATAACAATGTCCATATCTTTGCAGTCTTCATAACTTCCTGCATATACTTTTGTTCTTGTATTTGTAAAGTTAATGCAGTGTGATAAATCCATTGCTTCCCCAACTGCACGTTCATGATTTATATCAATTAATAATAGCTCTTCGCAAATGCCTTGATTGACAATGGAATATGCACAACTTGATCCAACTAATCCAGTACCGATAATTGCAATTTTTCTTGTATGTCTTTTCATAGCAATCTCTCCTAATTGATCATATAATCTATTTCTTTTGTTCTTTACACCCCTAATTATAGAGATTCCCACGATAGAAACCATGGATACTTTGTGAAATATTGAGCAAAGTTTTTGTCCTTTTTGTGAATTGTTATATTCCATTTTCGTCATATTTGTTACAACTGGAAAAATATTTATTATGTATTTATTGACATATACAAAAAGAAAACGAGCGAATAGATTCGCTCGTTTTCTTTTTCCTGTTATTCCGCACTTAATTGGCTTTTTAATTGTTGTACAATCATCGGATTTGCAGGTGCTGCCGGTTTGTAATAACTCTTTTGCTTTGCATACTCATACATATTACGTTGGCGCATTTCATCTTGATTACGAATTTGGATTAACGTTTGGTGTAACTGTTCATTATCAGACTGAGCAATATAATTTGCATAACTTGTTAAACTTGCATTTAATCCTGCTAAATAATCATTTACCATATCTTTTTCATTCATCTTTCGCTTCCTCCTATCCTAAGAAAGTCATTAATTGTTGTTTCGTATTTCGTGCATCTTGCGCATCTTTTTGTAGCATTTGTTTCAGTTGTGGATCTGTACACGTCTGTGCATACTGCTCCAACTTGTTAATAATTGTTGCGTGTCCACCAATTAAATGACGTAAGTTTTCTACTTCAAGCTCTGTTAAGTTTTGCATAGGATACTCCTACCTTTCTTTATTCGTTCACTGTTAGTATTTAGTTATTTTTTGATTGTATACATGAATTAACTTTTTCACGTGCATACAAAATAAAAGATGAATAGCTAAGCTATTCACCTTTTATACTGGTTATGTATTTATTTTTATAGAGATACAATCATACTTATACTCACAAGTAAGTTCCATACAATGTGTAAAATAATACTAGGTATAATAGATTGCGTCTTTTTGTATAACATTGCAAATACCATTCCCATAATCGTTGCTGTAATTAGAAGCCCCCCATGAATAAGTCCAAAAATGAAGGAAGAGATAATGATACTAACTAAAAAATTATATTTCTTTTCTAAAAATCGATATAAAATACCCCGAAATAGAATTTCTTCTTTAACCGGCGTAATGATAGCAATACTTAACACATATATAATACTTTGTATGCTATTTCGAAGTCCTAAACCTCCTAATTGTTCCTTTTGTTCTGCTGCACTTTCAAAACTAAACACATGTAACATTAAATACTGTGATACTGCAATGATAATAAAACCAATTAATAGATATAAATATGTCTTCCCATTCTTCAAAACGGATACATCCCAAATGTATTTAATAAAATGAAGAACTGGTTTATAAGCTAATAAAACGATAGCAACAACAATTGCATCGAATAAGAGTAAATAATATCCTTCTAATTTAGTACTTAATGCTTCTTCTCCATAAATCTCAAAGGCTAAACCAAGAAATAATCCTCCTAGGAGCGAAATCCCTATAATCATTGCTATCATTACAAATAGATTTTTATATGCTATATTCTCGATTTTTCTTTCCACACTATACGCTTCTATCACTGTTTTACTCACAGTATCCCTCCAGTTATTCTCATTTATCCCATTAAAATCCCTTAATTTAAATATAAAGATAATATAACAAATTTTACAAAAAGAATAATATGCAATTTTACATATTATGAAAACTTTATATTTTATAGTTTTAGGAATAGAATTGCTATGCAATAATTATTATATGAAATTTCAAAAAAATATTTACTATCCACTATAACCCTCGCATCATATAAAACTTATTAGTTAAAGGAGCAATGAACATGAAAACACACGACTTCCTTACAGAAATCCAGAAGGGCTCTGAGCCTAGTCCCTATCAAGATCCCTTCGTATTCGGCTTCGTTTGCTTTTTCTTAGCAATATATACATTTTTCAAACCTGCAAAATAATATCATTTAACAAGAAAAAGCCTCTAAACCACTAGAGGCTCTTTCTCATCTAATCTTTTGGACTCATACGCACTAAAAAACCTTAGAATCGCTTCTAAGGTTTCCGGCTATCCATATTCAAGACACTATACTGATGAGCAACGAAAAAATTAATAATATAACTACCAACCCGCCGATTATTCTTGCTATAAATTTCTTTTGTTCGCCCGCACTTGAAACGATAAAACGGAAATATAATATACCACCTATCGCAATAAGAATACATTCCAATATGATACTAATAGCCGGAAATCTCCACAATCCAAAACCAAGCATAGGTAAATCCCCGTAATTGCCCGGAAGTAACGGCAAATCAGCACGGTGCACAAGTAAATCTAAAATCCAATGACTAAAAACTACAGCTCCAATAACAAAGCCATTTCGCTTTCCCCACAGCCTCGTACCGACTATTCCTGCAACAAAAGCAATAAACAGTGCTCCTATTAAAGAGTGTGTGTAATCCGCATGAATGATTGCTTCACCATAACTATTCCTATTAATAGGTTCAATTGTCTCTACTCCTAAAATATAAAGTGGCAAAAAAATGACATCCAACAATTGTGAGCTTAACATGAGAACCCAAAGTGGTAATTTAGGTGATTTGGCTTTTACTACTGCCGCTAAGCCAAAATGTCCTGCAAACATTTCACTTCACATCCTTTTGTCATTGTCCCTCCAGCAAATCAAAGCCTACTATATAAAAAGCATGCTCAGCGACAAATTCATGTTTTTCTCCTCTTATTCACTCTCTCATTCCACGTAATCCTTTAATAAACGTTTCCAACAATACATGTAAACTTGTATCTAAATCTAATGGCAGACCAAATCCGCCCTGCTGTTCAATCGACGCAAATCCATGACAAATACTTCTGAATCCACGTGTCGCATGAAGTGCATTCTCTCCTTCTAAGCCGTACTGTTGTAAAACTTGAAGACAAAGCTTTACAATTCCGTCACCTGCTTTTCTTACTTCTTCATCTCGTAAAAAAGTTGCTTCATACAGTCCAGGATGTTTACGTACGAATGCTACATACGCTTCTCCTAAAGCATGAATTGCTTCATACGTCCGTTTACCCTCGGCCGCTTCTTCCAGTTTGTTATACAGCTGTTTGATTCCGTAAATACCAAGATGTTTCCGTACATCTTGTAAACCTTTCACATGATTGTATAGCGAGGGTGAACGTACCCCTAATGTTTGCGCTAATGAAGCTAACGTTACTTCTTGTATTCCATTTGTATCTGCAATTTCTGCTGCTGTTTCTACAATTTTCTGTAATGTAAGTCCGATTCTCGGTGACATAAATTAACCCTCTTTTCTACTTTCTATATTCCGCTTCGCTTCCTTAATAGCAAGCTCTATAATAGCACCTGGATCCTTTATCATTTTCCCATGTCCTGCCGCAAGTAAGGAAGGCTCATATTCTCTTAACTTTTCTGCACTTTGTAATGATATTTCTTTACTCCACGTTGCCATCGCAGGAAACGGAAACCAAAATTTCATTTGTCCCGAAACAGCCGTACCTCCTCTTGTTTGAAATGCATCCCCAACAATAAGAGCTTTATTTCTTATATCAAGAAACGACATGGAGCCCGGTGTATGTCCCGGTGTCACAATAGCAAGCAGCGATCCAACTCGGTCACCATCTTCTAATAAAATATCAGGTACCGTTTTTATCTTTTTAGGTACACCGCCTTTTATTGGCGTATTTGGTTCATCCTTTTGTAATGTCGTATCTCCTTCTAACAGCTTTGCGTCCCGCTTAGAAATATAGACTGGAACATGAGGAATTACTTCCTTTAATGCGTCTAATGCACCGATGTGATCATCATGCGCATGTGTTAATACAATATTCGTAATTGGTTTTCCTATTTTCTCAGCCGCCTGCAAGATCCCTTTTGCGCTATATGGTAAAGCAGCATCAATTAAAGTTAAACCATCTTCTTCCTCCACAAAGTAACAATTCACAGGAAACACTCTTGGCAAAAATGACAATTGATATACCGTTTTTTCATGCATCATTCTCATATTCCCATCTCCCTCTTCACGAAAACTAATATCATTAGTTTTATTATACTAATGGTATTAGTTTTATGCCACTAAAAATTTCATTTTTTCAGAAAAAAGAACAGTAGCCGTATAAACGACTACTGTTCTTTAAAGGTATTAAACTGTATAACGCTCATCTTCTAAAATTTTCGCAGCAATTTCACGTTTCTTCGGAATTACGTTAAGTGGTGTGTGGCGAGTTAATTTACGTAATGATGATAACATCATGCGTAGCATGTCGCCGTTTTCAACTGCGATAAGTGTTTCTTTCGCATGTGCTTCGATTTCGTTGAATGCTTCTTGGCAGAATACTTCAGTGTATAACACTTTTTGTTTATTCTTTTCAAGACCAGTTGTTTTAATTGCTTTTTCTGTACGAAGAACAGCTGACTCCATTGCGTATAAGTTGCTTACGATGTCAGCGATATTCACAAGAATTTCTTGCTCTTTATCTAATGCTTTACCGTATTTTTGAGCAGCTAATCCAGCTACCATTAAGCCGATTTTCTTCGCGTTATTTACTAAATATTTTTGAAGTGCTAATGGCTCATCGCCTACTTCTTCTGGCATCATCATCATTAACTCTTCTTGTAATTTTTGTGCTTTTTGAAGAAGTGGTAATTCACCTTTCATCGCTTTACGTAAGAACGTACCTGGTACGATTAGGCGGTTAATTTCATTCGTTCCTTCGAAAATACGGTTAATACGAGAATCGCGATACATTCTTTCAATCTCGTACTCTGCCATAAATCCGTAACCACCGTGAATTTGAACACCTTCATCTACTGTATAGTCTAGTACTTCAGAACCGAATACTTTGTTTAAAGAGCACTCGATTGCATATTCAGCGATAGAAGCTGCTACTGCTTTACCGTCTTTTACTTCTTCTTCAGATAATGTGCTCATTCGGCTTTCGAATAAGCCTACTGTACGATATACAGAGCTTTCAGCTGCATATGTTTTTGCTGCCATATTCGCAAGTTTCTCTTGAATTAATGGGAAACGAGCGATTGGTTGCTTGAACTGTTGACGTTGGTTTGCATATTGTGCTGAAATTTCTACTGCACGTTTCGCAGACCCAACTGTACCAACACCTAATTTATAACGACCAATATTTAAAATGTTGAATGCGATAATATGACCTTTACCGATTTCACCAAGTAAGTTTTCTTTCGGTACTAACGCATCTTCTAAAATTAACGTACGAGTTGACGAACATTTAATACCCATTTTCTTTTCTTCTGGGCTTGTAGATACACCAGCGTAGTCTTTCTCTACGATAAATGCTGAGAAGTGCTCTCCATCAATTTTTGCGTATACGATAAATACGTCAGCGAATGCAGAGTTTGTAATCCACTGTTTTTCACCATTTAATACGTAATGTGTACCTTCTGCATTTAAACGTGCCGTTGTTTTTGCACCTAATGCGTCAGATCCTGAACCTGGCTCTGTTAATGCGTATGCAGCTAATTTTTCACCAGTTGCAAGTAATGGTAAATACTTTTTCTTTTGCTCTTCGTTACCGAATAACACGATTGGTAAAGATCCGATACCTACGTGAGCACCGTGAGTAATTGCAAAACCACCAGCGCGAGAGAATTTCTCTGCGATTAACGCTGAGCTTACTTTATCAAGACCAATTCCGCCGTACTCTTCTGGTACGTCAGCGCCTAATAAACCAAGTTCCCCAGCTTCTTTTAAAAGACGAACAGAACGATCAAACTCATGTTGCTCTAAATATTCAAGCTCTGGAAGAACTTCATTTACGATAAAGTCCTCTGTCGTTTTTGCAATCATTTTATGCTCAGATGAAAAATCTTCTGGCGTAAACACTTGATCAATCGTAATCTCATCTACTAAAAAGCTACCGCCTTTAACCGCACTTCCTACTGTTTTTTCCATGAAAATTTCCTCCCTCATATTTTCATAAGCCGCTTCTCTCATTTTGAAAGAAGCTGGCTCTCCCGTTTATTTTTTATAAACCTTTGTTGCTTCCATTCTTTGCATTGGTGACGTCTCGTTCTGAGCAAGCCGCTTCCACTTTTTTTATAATCCAGTTCCAGTGGCTAGAACAGTCGGTCGTTTCACCCCTTCCTGTGAGGCAAAAAGCGCCTCTTCGTCAGGGCTTCCAACGCCCTCCTGTTCTGAGCAAGCCACCTGCACTTTTTATCTAATCCAGTTCCAGCGGCTAGAATGTTCGGTGGTTTAGCTTCTTCCTACGAGGCAAAGAGCGCCTCTACGTCTGAAGCTCCATCCCCTCACATTCTGAGCAAGCCGCTTCCACTTTTTATAGTAATTCAAACACTCCCGCTGCTCCCATTCCGCCGCCGATACACATTGTTACGATACCGAATTGTTCGTTGCGGCGTTTCATTTCGTGAATAAGAGATAGTGTTAGTTTTGCTCCTGTACAGCCAAGTGGATGTCCAAGTGCGATTGCACCGCCGTTTACGTTTACTTTTTCTTCATCTAAACCAAGTTCACGAATAACTTGGATCGATTGAGAAGCGAATGCTTCATTTAGTTCGAATAAGCCAATATCAGATAGCTCTAAGCCAGCTAGTTTTAACGCTTTTGGAATTGCAGCGATTGGGCCAATTCCCATTACTTCTGGTGGTACGCCAGCTACTGCAAATGAACGGAATTTCGCAAGTGGCTTCATGCCATCGCTCACTGCCTTTTCGCGATCCATTAATAGTACAGATGCTGCCCCGTCACTCATTTGTGAAGAGTTACCAGCTGTTACAGAACCGCGAACGTTAAATGCTGGACGTAATTTCCCTAAAATGTCTAGCGTCGTTTCAGCTCTTACACCTTCGTCTTGCGTGAAAGTGATTGTTTCTTCTTGCAGTTTGTTATTTGCTCCAACAGTACGTAACGTTACATCTACAGGTACTGTTTCATCAGCAAAGTTCCCTGCAGCTAATGCTTTCGCAGCACGTTGATGACTTCTTACTGCAAATGCATCTTGCTCTTCACGAGAAATTCCATATTTCACAGCAACTTGCTCTGCTGTATGTCCCATACCCATATAATATTCTGGAGCTGCTTCTACAAGGCGACTATTCGGACGAACAACGTGTCCCATCATTGGAACTAAACTCATTGATTCCGCTCCGCCTGATAATACCGCTTCCGAGTGCCCAAGCATAATGCGCTCTGCTCCGTAAGCGATACTTTGTAAACCTGAAGAACAGTAACGGTTAATTGTAATAGCTGGAACATCGTAAGAAAGTCCTGCTAATCCGCCGATATTACGAGCCATATTTAAACCTTGCTCTGCTTCTGGCATCGCACAACCGAAAATTAAATCATCGATTGGTCCTTCATAATTCGCACGCTTTAACGTTTCTTTTACTACTAACGCCCCTAAATCGTCAGGACGAACTGTTTTTAATGAACCCCTCTTTGCTTTTCCAATTGGTGTTCTTGCTCCCGCAACAATGACAGCTTCTCTCATGAACGATATCTCCCCTCGTTATTAGTTACGTAATGGCTTTCCTTTTACAAGCATGTGCTGCATTCTTGCTTGTGATTTCATCTCACTTACTAAGCTAATAAATGCTTCACGTTCTACATCTAATAAATACTGCTCATCAACTTCTGTTCCGTACGGCACTTTTCCGCCTGCGATGACATATGCAAGTTTCTTCGCAATATGAAGGTCGTACTCTGAAATGTAACCAGATAAATGCATTGCTTCTGCACCAAGTGCAAGAGTTGCATATCCTGTTTCACCAACAACCGGTATCTTTTTACGAATCGGTGCTTTATAACCAGCTTCATATAAAGCAAGTGCTTTCTGTTTCGCATCGTATAGTAAGTGATCACCATTCACACTAATACCGTCTTTATCACCTAAGAAGTTATGAGAAACCGCTTCTTGTCCTGAAGTTGAAACTTTCGCCATTGCGACTGTTTCGAACACTTTATTTGCAACTTTTTGTAGATCAAATTCTACGCCGTTTGCCATTTTATTTAAGTGTTTAATGTATAGCTCTTTATTACCGCCTCCGCCAGGGATTAAGCCAACACCAACTTCTACTAAGCCCATATACGTTTCACTAGAAGCTTGAATGCTCGCTGCTGGTAAGCAAACTTCTGTACCTCCGCCAAGCGTCATACCATATGGCGCTGCTACAACTGGCTTAGAAGAGTATTTAATTTTCATCATTGCATCTTGGAAGTTTTTCACAACTAACTCAATTTCAAAGTAGTTGTCGTCTTGTGCTTCCATTAAGATCATTGCTAAGTTCGCACCAACGCAGAAGTTCTTCGATTGGTTACCGATAACAAGACCTTTATAATTCTTTTCTACTTCATCAACAGCGTAGTTAATCATTTGCGTAATATCCATACCGATTGCATTGCTCTTCGAATGGAATTCTAAACAAAGGATGCCGTCGCCTAAATCGATTAAGCTCGCTCCACTATTTTTCTTTAATACGCCGTTTTTCGCTTTTAATTGTTTAAGAGAAATGGCCTTTTTATTACGCTCAATTAACTTATATTCGCCATTATCGTAATAGTAGCTATCTCCGTTATCATGTTTGTAGAAAGTAGTGAAACCTTTCTCTAACATTTCTTTCACCCAAGTCGGAACAACTACGCCGTTTTCTTCCATCTTTTGAACGGACTTTTCAACGCCAATTGCATCCCAAACTTCAAACGGTCCTTGCTCCCAGCCGAAGCCCCACTTCATCGCTTGGTCAATTGCAACGATATCGTCAGCAATTTCTTTATGAAGTTTTGCAGAGTATAAAAGAGTTGGTGTAATGATGTTCCATAACAACTCTCCTGCGCGGTCTTTCGCGTATACAAGCGCTTTCAATTTATTCGATAAACCTTTTTCTTGTTTACTTAACTCGATCGATGCAGCTTTTAATTTTTTGCGAGCTTCGTACTCCATTGTTTCTGGATTTAATTCTAGAATTTCTTTTCCTTGTTTTAAGAAGAAGCCTTGACCTGTTTTGCTTCCAAGCCATTTTTTATCAAGCATGTCATGCATGAAAGCTGGTACTTTAAATACATCGCGCTCTTCTTCTTGTACGTTTTCATATACGTTATTTGCAACGTGTACAAATGTATCTAAACCGACAACATCTAATGTACGGAACGTTGCGCTCTTCGGACGACCAATAAGTGGGCCTGTTACAGAATCAACTTCCCCAATGCTATAGCCGCGTTTTACCATCTCTTGAAGAGTTACTAATAAACCATACGTACCGATGCGGTTTCCAATAAAGTTTGGTGTGTCTTTCGCGATAACAACGCCTTTTCCAAGAACGTCTTCGCCAAATAGTTTCATGAAGCTTAATACTTGTGGATCAGTTTCTTTCGTCGGTATTACCTCTAGAAGTTTTAAATATCGTGGTGGGTTAAAAAAGTGTGTTCCTAAGAAGTGTTTCTGGAAGTCGTCTGAACGACCTTCTGCCATTTTTTCAACTGAAATGCCTGACGTATTCGAGCTTACGATAGAACCCGGTTTACGAACAGCATCTACTTTTTCAAATAGTTTCTTTTTAATATCTAAGTTTTCAACTACTACTTCAATAATCCAATCTACATCAGCTAGACGCTCAAGGTCATCTTCTAAGTTACCTGCTTCAATCAGTGCTAAATTTCCTTTCACTGTCAGAGGAGCTGGTTTTTGCTTTAATAGTTTTTGTAGTGCAGTATTACTAAAACGATTTCTCACACTTTTATGTTCTAATGTAAGTCCCTTCGCTTCTTCTTTCGTAAGCGCAGGTGGTACAATATCAAGCAATAATGTCGGAATACCAATATTAGCTAAGTGTGCCGCAATTCCTGAACCCATTACGCCTGAACCTAGAACAGCAGCCTTTTTAATTTGGAACATCCAATTCTCCCCCTATTCTTGAATGAATGCTCATTCAATTTTTCGACATAAGTCGCAATCAATGAGTGAGCCTCTACTAATAAATATATGATACTGTTTAAATTTTCGCAATATATTTATTGATAAAATTTTCTGAAATAAATATTTTTCTTTTATTTGCCCATGCTATATATGTATTTTCTTCACTAAAATACACTTTCCCTTTTTATAATCTGACGAAACTGGAGGAATATATATGGCAAAACTTAAGAAGAACCCTTCAAAGGCTGGAATTAGCGCAGCAAGTGTGACAGGAAACGCTGGACCAACTGATCGAGGCGTGGAAAAAGGACGTCAAGGTAATAACCAACAATATAAGAAGCATAATATGGGCGAAAAATAACGCTATATTTTTGGGCAGAGAACGTGGCATAATGGGTAATGGCTGCTTTTTCTGCCCAATTTATTTGTAACAAATGAGGGAATTATAATGAAACGAACAATAGTTATGATTGTAATGATTGCCACACTATTTACAGGGATGATTTTCTTCTCTTACGCACAAAGACAACAAGCTGTAAGAGCCGATCAACCTAGCATCACTGGGCAATACGGGATTACAATCGATGCAGACACAGGTGAAATTTTGTATGGCAAACGAGAAGACGAACGCTCTTATCCGGCTAGTATAGCCAAAATGATGACAACGCTTCTTTTACTAGAGAATGTAAAAGAGGATGAGGAAATTACAGTTACAGAAAACGCAATTAAAACAGAAAGTCAAAGTAAGAAAATTAAACTTCGTGCTGGGGAAAAGTTAAAACGTGATGAGGCATTAAAACTGATGCTTATCATTAGTGCAGATCCAATAGCTGAATCCATCGCAGAACATATCGCAGGATCAAAAAATGAATTTGTAAAAATGATGAATGCTAGAGCGAAGGAACTTGGTACAAAGCATGCGACTTTCAAAAACGCAAGTGGTGCTGATGCACTAGGAAACAAAGTATCACCATATGACATTGCTATAATTACGAAAGAAGCATTAAAGTACCCAGTTGTTTTAGAATATATGAATTCAACGCGTACAACTCTACATACTTCAGAACGCTCTCCAAAGATTGCAAACTATGGACGAGAAGAACTATATGACGATCCATATGCAATTGGAAGTAAAAGCGGTCTATCAGCACTCGGAAAATATACAGTCGTAACAGTAGATGAGAAAGACGGTAAACGCGTCATTAATGTTGTATTATCTTCTACTCGCAAGCAACTGTATCCTGATACGAAGAAAATGGCACATTACGCATTTCAGCAATTAAAATAACCAAGGAGTATTTTCTCCTTGGTTATTTTTTAACCATACCTTTTAATACGAACGCAACGTTTGCTGGACGCTCTGCTAGACGACGCATGAAGTAGCCATACCAGTCGTTTCCATAAGGTACGTAAACACGCATTTTGTAACCTTCTTTTACTAGCTCAAGTTGACGCTCATTGCGAATACCATATAACATCTGGAATTCAAATTGATCCCTTGGAATGTTGTGTTCTTCGGCAAGTTTTTTCGTATATTCAATAATCGCTTCGTCATGTGAAGCAATTGCAGTATAATTTCCATTTAATAAGTGCATCTTAATAATCTTTTTATAATTGTCATCTACATCTTTCTTGTCCGGGAACGCCACTTCTTCAGGTTCTTTATAAGCCCCTTTTACAAGACGTAAATTAGGATTATAAGCATTTAAATCCTCAATATCTTTTTCTGTACGATATAGGTAAGCTTGAATAACAGTACCGATATTATCGTACTCAGATTTTAATTGTTTAAAGATATCGATTGTCTTTCCGCAACGTGTATAATCTTCCATATCAATTGTAACGAATACACCATTTTCTTTTGCAGCTTCTAAAATGCGGCGCATATTGTTCATTACAATTTCATCAGAGATATCTAATCCCATAGAAGTCATCTTTAAAGAAAGTTGCGAATCCAAACCTTCTCTTCCAATAGCACGGATTGCTTCAATCGATTGGTTAGCCATTTCATTTGCTTCCGCTTCATTATCAACGAACTCCCCTAAATAATCGATTGTTACACAAAGTCCTTGCTTGTTTAATTGTTTAATAGCTGCTGTCGCTAATTCAATTGTCTCCCCTGCGACAA
This sequence comes from Bacillus cereus group sp. Bc031, assembly GCF_027716265.1. NCBI lineage: Bacteria > Bacillati > Bacillota > Bacilli > Caryophanales > Bacillaceae > Bacillus > Bacillus cereus group sp. Bc031. Next base: position 772 of record NZ_JAQFUL010000055.1, on the reverse strand, counting down.
AGCGACCTGCACCAAAGCGTAAACCGTACTTTTTAGCCAGTTTTGTTAGCGCTTTATTTTTAGATAAGAAAAGAAACGAATTTCGCATTAATTGTTCCATGTAATTCACCCCTATGACTTGATTTATCTGTTTTTTACCCCTCTTCGAAATTATATCATTGTTTAAAATTATTGGATACAAATAATTATTTAGATAATTTATAAAATACTATAAAAACATTTAAAAACCTATATTCTCGCTTATAAATATGCCTGAAATATTTTTCGACATTTAGAAAAATAGAGTTTAATAGGCACAAAATAAGCATGCCGAAAATATTCGACATGCTTATAAAATCCTTTATATTCCATGTAAATTATATGAGGATATTAATAGAGAAAACTTGAGATTATATTTATCCCAAGTTTTTTTTTATTGTTCATTTCTCTTTTCTTCATTCAGCCTTTTAATATCAGTAATTAACTGCACCATCTCTTCTTTCGCATCGGGATAAGTCTCATTCCAGTGCTTCACTAAAGCCGGCATCGTCTTCGCTATGTAAGAATACAGTGCCCACTTCTGTACCTGTTCTTTTCTCTCTTCATTGCTCTCTCCAAGTAATAGTTCCGTGTATTTCTCTAATAACCCGTCAAATTGTTCGTTAAATTTTTCACTCATCTTATCTACCTCCTATATGAAAAAAGCAGCGAAGATCGCCATAGCCATCAAGTTAAGAAAATGAATAAAATTTAACTAAATGGGTCATCCTTCCATGCATACCGCATGGAAGGA